>NZ_JBAIYR010000082.1:0-7366 GCF_036763145.1 Desulfovibrio sp. 1188_IL3213
CGGGCGCGGGCCTCTCCTGGGTCGCTTCGAGGGCGTCCGCCCTTGCCGCGCTTTCGTCTATGCGGCGGCATGGCGAACCTCGTGAGCCTTCGGAAGCCTCCCCCCCGTCCGGCAGGACCAAGCCGTTTGACCGAAGGGAAAACATGGCTTGCTGCAAACCCAAATCCGCCGGGAGTGATGCCACATGACGGGTCTGGAAGAGCCGATATGGGGAACAGGGCGGAACGGCAGAAAACAGACTGGTGGCGGATGCATCATTGCTGCGCCCTCCGTTGCAACTCCGGCCAGACCTCCGCGCGGAAGTAGCCCCGCAGAACTTGCCGTTCCGGCATGCGCAGCCCGCCCACACTCACCGGGTGACGTTCCTCAATGATGCGCTCTCGCTCCTGTGGCGAAAGCTGCACGGCCCACGCCTCATATTCTGCATCCATTCTCGCCTCATGGGCGGCGGCAAGCCGGGTCTGTTCCTCTGCCGCGTCGCGCTCCGCTTGTTCCTGCGGGGAAATGTAGCCAGCAGGACGCGGGTAGTAGCCTTGCCGCGCCAGAGTCTCAAAAACCCAGTTTGCGGGCTTTTCAATGGGGTTTCCCTTGGAGTCTTTGCGCGTTCCGTGACTCATTTCCCATTCAGCATGGGCAAGCCCCTGAAGTATGCGTGTGGTGGGAATGGCTATCTTGTGCAAACGCTGGCATATCTGGCGGATTTGCGCCGTGCCGAAGCCGTCACGCGCCAAGGTCGGCCAATGAAAGCTGATATCCTCCTCTGTGAGTTCTTCAAGGCGGTGTTCCGGCTCCGTGCTCTGAGAAGAGACAGATAGATTCTTTCTGTCTATCTCTTCTGATAGAAGAGAAGCCGCCGGACTGCTGCTGCGGTACGCGGCAGACTCCGCTCCTGACTCCATGATAAAAGTGCATGGCGGAATATGCAGGCAAGGGTCTTGCGCCAGAGCGTAGCGATTGCCCTTCAGCCGTCCGCGTGATGCGCGGGAGCGCAAAAGAAAGTTACGCGGAAACATGCGCTCAAGAGCGCCGCGAACCGCGCCTTCCGTGGGGTTCCCTCCAAAATGACGGCCTACCAGTTGCGCTATCTGCCAATAGGGCAAAACCTCCTGATGCGCCTTGATGACGCTGAGTATATTGATCTGTAATGCGGAAAATCCCTGAGTGCATTGCTGCCTGTGCTCCATGCCTTTCTCCATGACATACTCCTTGGCAGACGCCATGCATGCACGAGAACATGCCAAACTGCATGGCTCAGTCCGTGAACCCGTGCCTGAATGCGTGCCCTTCTCCATGTCTGACTCCACGTCAGGGGAGGGGCACTTCGCCCTGGGCCACAAACTCCATGAGGACAGAAAGCCGATAGCGAACCGCGCTGCTGCCGGGCAGTTTGATATATTCCGGTGGTAATGAGGCATAGCGGCGCTGTTGCAACGCCCTGTCGGTAAGGCCAAGGTAGTTGGCGGCCTGCTTTTCGCTGAGCAGGATGTGGAAGGGGTCGTTCAGTACAGGGGTACAGTCTTTTTTTGTGGGTGAGGTTATCCTCGGTGTGCGGTTAGGCATTACATGCTCCTCACGGTATAGGGTGAAGGAGCCTGTAAAAGAAAGGCTCCCATCGGATTTGATGAGAGCCTAAAGGAAATTTTGGGGTATGCCAGTGAAAGCCTCAAATCGGCGCAAGGCTTTTTTTATAAGTTATTTGTATGAATTATTCTTGAGATGCCTCCCTGCCTGTCAGCTTGCAAAAGGCCGGGAGAAGCTTCCAAAACTTGAGAAGTGTGCTTGCGGGTAGCCCCGGAAGGATTTCGCCAAGTTCTTCCAAAAAAATTTCTTTTTTTATTACTTTTTCTGCTTCTTGCCCTTCTTCAGCTTTAAGCCTGACGGACTTTTCATCAATTTTACGATATTCTCTATAGAATAGGGGGATGACCTTTAATAGATATGTCGCCAACTTTTGGGAATCATTTTTTTGAATCCCCATATTTAATTTTTCAATTTCCGCAAGAATTAATTTTAGATTTGATTCTTCATCTTTTCCATGGCCACATTGAAGAATTTCATCTAAGTTTTTGAAACGCGGTTCAAATTTTTTTAACTCATCGCGGTCAAAAACTATTCTTGAAAAATCATATACCTGATGCCCATTCTTGAATGTTATGTCAGGGTAACATGTTTTTGGTGTGTATCCAGTTTCTTTAAAGTTTGAACTGTCAGTACACACTATTTTTGTTCCAGCAACACGAATATATGGCCTTGCAAAAACTTTATCTTCACTTATCAAAGTTTGCCTTATCAAAATAGATAGACATTCTTCCGATAGACCACGCCAGTATTTTAATATATCTGTTGCAGATATGGGGTCACAGAAAATTTTTTCTTCTCTTTTATGCCAAGGCTGTAATAGAGGTTCAACATAAACTACTGCAGTTCTCAAAAAAAAGCTGATGCACCTATGAAAAAATAAATATAGTAAATCTTTCATTTATTTCACCTATCAACAGAAATTATTGATAATAAAATACAATGAGGTGTGTATAGAGATTTTTCAGTCACTGACTTTGCATTGGCCGCGATTTGCGGCGAACTGCTGCGACCTATCTTCATCAGCAATACAATGACTTATTACCCCTTTCTCATCCAAGGGGGAAGACGCAAGGCACGTCTTGTCAAATTCGTGCATGCTCTTCTCATCAATGATGTCGTGCTCGTATAACCCTTGGGCTGTCTCGTGAATAGCAGCGGAAACATCGCTTTTATAAAGTTCTTTCATCGCGTTCTCCTCATTTCTGTCGGGTAGTGGCTGCAGAATACCGGAGATTTTTGAAGTAACAAGGATGCGGTGTTTATGTTCAATTTTCTCCGCAAAGTTTACGGCGAATCTTGCCTTTGAAGCGAATAGCTGGCATATTCACCGCAAGAGGTGCGGAGATTATGCGATATATTCACGAAAGGCCGGAATGGCCAACATTCCAATGGGACATTGCCCAACTGGCAGAGTCGCTTGCGGCCATACGCCACAAACAGGGCTTGCTTTTAGGCCGGATGAACGCTCTTGGCTTTTCTATCCGAGCTGAGGCCGGATTGGAGACTCTGACGCTGGATGTAGTGAAGTCCAGCGCCATAGAAGGAGAATCCCTTGATGCGGCGCAGGTGCGCTCTTCACTGGCTAGAAGGCTTGGTATCGACATCGGCGGACTTACGCCCGTGAGCAGAAACGTGGAGGGCGTTGTTGAAATGATGCTGGACGCCACACAACTCTATGCTGAACCGCTCACGGCTGAACGCCTGTGCGGCTGGCATGCTGCCCTCTTCCCTACTGGATACGGGGCGTCACGACGTATCACCGTGGGCGCATGGCGCAAGCCCGAAGCTGGCCCCATGCAAGTCGTCTCCGGTTACATCGGCCATGAAAAGGTTCATTTTGAAGCCCCGGCGGCTGAACGCCTTGATGGTGAAATGAGCCGCTTTCTGGAGTGGTTCAACGCACCTTTACAGCTTGACCCCGTGGTGAAAGCGGGCATAGCACACCTCTGGTTTGTAACCATCCATCCATTTGAGGACGGCAATGGGCGCATAGCCCGCGCCATTGCCGACTGTGCCCTAGCGCGGGCCGACGACTGCCCGCAACGCTTTTACAGCATGTCCGGGCAGATCGAGCGGGAGCGTAAGGAATATTACGATATTTTGGAACGTACACAAAAGAGCGGCTTGGACATCACGCCTTGGCTGAACTGGTTCCTTGGCTGCCTTGGGCGGGCCATTGAGGGCGCAGACGAGACTTTGGCCGCTGTCTTCCGCAAGGCCGCTGTTTGGCAACATGCCAATCAGCACCCGCTCAATGAACGGCAACGGAGTATTATCAATCGTCTGTTGGACGGGTTCGAGGGAAAACTGACGAGCGGGAAGTACGCCAAACTGGCAAAATGCTCACCAGATACCGCCTTGCGGGATATCCGGGAATTGATTGAATACGGCATATTGCGGCAAGGCGAGAGCGGCGGGCGGAGCACAAGCTACGAATTGGCAAGCGAGTACACCACAACCCGATGGCTTTGATCCGAGTGATTTCTTATGCTGCCCGCTCCGCGTTTTCCCCGACATTTTTCCCGACATTTTTCCCGACATTTTTCCCGACACTGGCATGACGGTTAACCAACAAAACGTTGCCCCATACGATTACTTGGCATCGGGAACGCCAAGAAAGTTGCCCACAGCTTCCGCCGCCCGCTTCAACGCCTCGTCTTCCAAATGCGCGTAGCGTTGCGTCAACGTGGGGTCTTTGTGCGTCAGCAGCTTTTGCACATGGGAAAGCGGGACGCCGTTGGACACGGCCACACTGGCAAAGGTATGCCGCAAGCCGTGCAGAGGGCGGAAGTCCTTGGGCAGTCCCGCAGCGGCCTTAATGGCGTTGACCTGTTTGTTCATGTCGATCATGCGGCTACGCCCATCCTTGCCGGGGAATACATATTCACTGCCGTTGTCGCCCACTTCCGCCAGTAAGTCCTTCACAGGCTGTGTGAGGGGAATCCGTTCATCCCTATTGCTCTTGGCCCCTTCCTGCTTCTCACCCACGATATTGATAAAGCCGTGCTCAAGGTCGATGTGCGCCCATTTGAGGCCGAAAAGCTCATTACGGCGCATCCCGGTATAGTAGGCCATGAGCATAAGCTGTCCTGCCTTGCGGTTAGGGGCCGCCTGAGCGGCCTCAATGAAGCGGGCGCGTTCTTCCTTGGTCAGCATTTCCGTTTTGACATTGTTGAGCTTGGGCATCTCAAAGTGCAGCCGTGACGGGTCTTGCCACGCGCACAGTCCTTTTTTAACGCCAAAATTGATGACGCGCCGTAAAAGCTCCAACACGTTCTTGGTGGTTCCGGCCTTCTTGCCGGATTTCAGGAGCTTCAGCCGCAAGGTGTCCACCATCTGCGTGGTTAGCTCTTCGGGTGATAATTTTGCAAAGCCGCTCAGGTAGTTTTTGAAGCGGTTTTCGTCGGTGACAATCCCTTTCAGGCCGGGGTTGTTTTCTTTGTAGGCTTCCCAAAGCTTGCCGATTGTCCAGCGTCTGGCCTCTGCCTGAGCCTTCTCAAGGCGCTGGCGGCGGCGCTCCGTGTTAGGCAGTGTGACGCCGTTGATGCGCTGTTCGCGTATCTTGGCGGCCTTGGCAACGGTCATGCGCTCAGATTCGCGCCCTACCTTTTCTTCCACCTTTTTTCCGTCAAGGCGGTACATGATATAATAGATTTTATCTGTCTTTTCGGTGGAAACGGCTTCGCCGGAAGAGGTTTTACTCTTGGCGCGCTGCTTGCCGAGGATGTAGAAGACGCCGACTTTGTCGGTCTGGTGGCGGGTAAGTGAAGCCATGCCGATTCCTCCGTGTGGAAGTGTTCAGCAATTTATTCCCACCATATTCCCACCAAGTCAAGTCGAAAACAAGGCCATAAGGTGGGAGCAAAACGTAAACATATTTCAAAAATATTCAATTATTTCGCTATAATTAGTATTCATTCGGATTCAATGGGAACTAATGAATGTAGTGCTCATAACCCGAAGGTCGTAGGTTCAAATCCTGCCCCCGCAACCAGATTTTTCAAGCCCTTACGGAGACGAGCCGTAAGGGCTTTTTTATTTGCCCTACCCTATTCCTACCGTCCGTTATTGCACGGTGCAGCACAGCAGACCTGCAATCTACCCAAGCGCTGTCTGGGCAATCGCGCAAGTACCCTCATTATGAAAAGCGCAACCAGCGCCAGCGCCCGGCGTTTCTCACCAGCCTACAGATAGGGAGAAAAAATCCAGCAGCCCGCATTGCGCAGCTTGACAGGCAGAGACAGCTTTTTCAGTTCTTCCGCCGTGATTTCCTTGCTCTTGCCGATGACCCGATCAATGTAGCCCGCGACCTCGCCGCAAAAACTTGTGTCGAATATTTCCATATTCAGCTCGAAATTGAGCCGCAGACTGCGCGTATCCAGGTTGGCCGAGCCGATCTGGCTGTAGTAGTAGTCTACGGTAAGCAGCTTGGTGTGCGCAAAGGGCGGCGGCTGATACCACACGCGCACACCCGCTTCCAGCAGGGTGGGCAGCAGACGGAACTGCGCCCAGTGGACGTAGAACAGGTTGTTCTTGGCCGGAAGCACCACCCGCACATCCACGCCGCGCTGTGCCGCGCTGCGCAAGGCCGACACAAAGCCGTGCGAGGGCAGGAAATAGGGCGTCATGATGCGCACAGACTGACGGGCCGCGTTGACCACGCCGCAATAGATATCGTTAAGCACATCGGCTTCGGAACCCGGCCCGTCCATGATGATACGGCAGCGGCTTTCACCGGCGGGCAGGGTGCTGGCCGGGGGCAGGGGAGTGTACTTGCCTGTGCAGAATCCCCAGTTGAGCAGAAAGGCCCGCCGCAACTGGTCCACAATGGGACCTTGGCAGTGGAAATGCACATCCTGAACATACTTGGTCTTTCCGGCGGAGATATTGTCGTCTGAAATATTCATGCCGCCGGTAAAGGCTGTATTGTCGCAAACGAGCATCTTGCGGTGGTTGCGCAGATTGATGCTGAAATTGGGCGGAAACAGGCGCGGCGGAAGGAACATGGCTACGCTTACTCCGCGTTCCGCCAGTTTTTTCCACGGTTTGCGCCAGGAATAAAGCATGCCGATGCCGTCTACCAGCAAACGCACGTCCACCCCGCGCTCTGCGGCTTCAGCCATGGCATTGCCAAAATCCGTGGCAGTCTTGCCCGCATTAAAAATGTAGGTGCAGAGAAAAACCTGCTCCTTGGCCTCGCGTATGGCCTTGAGCATGGCGGGATAGGCTTCGTCGCCATTGTGCAGGGGCGTCAGGGAGTTTCCCCCGCACAGGTGCTGTTCTGTCAGACGACGGCCAATGCTCTCCATGCTGATGATGTATTCCGGTACATGCTCGGGCGGCAGTTCGGGAAAAGGAGGGTGGGCATAATCCGGCTCAAGGGGTTCCTGTCGGCGCATCATGCGGCTGGCGTGGCTTTCTGCCCTGCTGATACCGAACGTGGCGTACAGAAGCGGCCCCACAAGGGGCAGCAGCAGGGCCGTCACCGTCCAGCCCAGAGCCGCCCGAGGGTCATGCTTTGTAAGCAGTGCATGGCAAACCGCGACCCAGGACAATATGTGCACGGCCACAAGGGCCAGCGTTTCCAACACTCCGGTAATCATTTAATATCCTTTGCAATTTTACCCGCAGGACGATTGCTGTACCTGGCGGCCGACACATTACCTGCCCTGATGATGCGGATTGAGCGCAATGCGGTTGCGCTCTACAGCCACGGCCAGCTCCGGCAACAGGTCGCGCAGGGCGCTCATGTCGTTGGCCTTGGCGGCACGCTCCACGCAGCGGG
>NZ_JBAIYR010000083.1:0-7315 GCF_036763145.1 Desulfovibrio sp. 1188_IL3213
GCTGTTGCGGGATTATCCCGCCAACCGTCTTGTCCGGCATATTCTGGACAACTGCGTGGCCCGTTACGACTGCCCGGCGGCCTGCAATTTTGCCCTGGGGCGCTATGAAGCGCCCCTGCCCACCTCCCGTGCCTGCAATGCCCGCTGCGTGGGCTGTATCTCCGCCCAGGAAAAAGATTCGCCTGTGGCCGTGACCCCGCAGTGCCGCCTGGCCTTTGCGCCGGAACCCGGTGAAGTGGCCGAGGTCATGCGCATCCATGCCGGACGCGAAAGCCGCGCGCCCATCTATTCCTTTGGGCAGGGCTGCGAGGGTGATCCTCTCATGAATGCCGATCTGCTGGAAGAAAGCATACGGCTTTTCCGTTCCGGCGGCGGCGCGGGGACCATCAACTGCAATACCAATGCGTCGCGCCCGCAGGCTGTGGCCCGTCTGGCCGAAGCCGGGCTGACCAGCATGCGGGTAAGCCTGAACAGCGCCCGCCCGGTGCTGTATGAGCGTTATTACCGCCCCGTGGACTACTGCCTTGACGACGTGAAAGAGTCCATACGCGCCGCCAGAAGCCGTGGAGTTTTTGTGGCCCTGAACCTGCTGTTTTTTCCGGGCATCACGGATACCGAAGAAGAGCTTGACGCTCTGGCGCGGATGGTGGGCGAAAACGGCGTGAGCATGATACAGTGGCGTAACCTCAACATTGACCCTGAGTGGTACTTCAAACTCATGAACGAGGGGCAGGATTCCGATGGCGGCAAGCGGCTTGAGTTTTCGCCCAGCATGGGGCTGACGCAATTCATGAAGCGTTTGAAAAAGCTTTGCCCCTGGCTGCGTTACGGCTATTTTAATCCGTATGTGGGAGACAGGGCCGAGCTTGAGGCCCCTGCACCCGGTGACTGGAGCATGCCCGCGCCCCGTGCCAAGGAAGGCGCCCTGGCGCCCGGAGAGAGCGCGGATGGCAGCGCCGATGGCGCAACAGACGCCTTTTCGGGAGACGAAAATTTCTGAGGGCGGTTTATTTTCATTTGTGAGTATGGTCACAGAATTGTTTGCATGTTTTTATACAGTGAAGACGTCGGTTGCCCGGCGTCTTCCTTTTTTCAGCTTTTCCCGGCATGGGGCTGTGAACCTGCTGCCTGGCAACAGCGCAAACCGGGCCGACAAATACCTCAGGGTAAAAAGTTTGTATTTTCGGCGGCATGGTCTTGACATGGGAGTCGAAGGTATTTATCTCATTTGAAAATGAATTTCATTTTATAAATATCCGGCCACAGCCGGGAGGAGCGTATCATGAGCAAGGTTTTGATTCTCTTTGGTTCCAGCACCGGCAATACGGAAAGCATCGCGCAAAAGCTGGAAGAGCTGATTGCGGCAGGCGGGCATGAAGTAACCCTGCTGAACGCCGCCGAGGCGTCGGCCGACAATCTGGCCGATGGCTATGATGCCGTGCTCATGGGCTGCTCGGCCTGGGGCATGGAAGATCTGGAACTACAGGACGATTTCGCCCCCCTGTTTGACGAAATGGACAGCATGGGCCTCAAGGGCAAGAAGCTGGCCGCCTTTGCCTCCGGTGATATGGAATACGAGCATTATTGCGGCGCGGTTCCCGCCATTGAAGAAAAGGCCAAGGGCCTGGGCGCGGAAATCATTTGCGAAGGTCTGAAGATTGAAGGCGACGCCTCAAGCGACCCTGATGCCGTGAGCGCCTTTGCCGAAGACGTGCTCAAGAAGCTGTAGACGCCACGCATGCCCGGCACGCTTTGGCCGCTGAACGACAGGATACGGCGGGCTAGAGCAATTTCACTTTGAAATTGCTCTGGCGGCTGCGTGAGCAGACGTTCGCTACGGAGGCGTAAGCGCAGTTTATCTGCGCGGTTAAACGCCGAAGTGAGCGTGCCTTAAACTTTGAGAATGTATATTCTCAAAGTTAATCTGCTCTAAAGCACAGGCGCGGTCAGATCCAGGCAAAGCCTGACGCGAAAAATCTTCGGATACCCCGAAGACGGGCCGTAAGGCAGACGGCCCTTGGCAAGGCCCGGAACTTTTTATGCGGTTCCGGGCCTTGTTCCGTAAAAAAATATCATTCCGCGCTGGCATCGCGGCTCAAGTCGTGGCAACATGTTTTCAGAGCGGATGGAGTTTTATTGCTTGTCGCTTCCGGCGGCCGCGCCACGGCAGCCCATATGGACGGCGGGGCGCATATGCCGGGCCTTCCAGAGCATTTACACTTGAAATGCTCATACGGCAGGCAAAAGCCTGCCTGCCCGCATTTCGTGGCAAGGATTTTCCTGAAAATCCTTGCAGAGCAGTGAACTCATTTCATTCGCAAACTGCTCCAGCGGGTATCCGTTTCTGCCGCCGCCGGAGCGTGTTCAGGGTTGAAACTGCTCCAGTCATGGCGGGGCTTGCCATGACGGCAATTGTTGTGCAAAAAGCGAAACCTTGTTGGCGCGGAATCCGCGTCGGACAGCTTTCAACAAAAGAGACATGCCAATGCCCATTCTGGTTTGCGGCGGAGCCGGGTATATCGGTTCCCACAATGTGCGTTCCCTGTTGGCGCGTGGTGAAGAAGTAATTGTCATTGACAATTTTTTTACCGGCCACCGCGACTCGCTGCCTGACGGTATTACCCTGTACGAAGGCGATATTCGCCAGGGAGAATTGCTGGACAGGATTTTTTCCGAGCACCGCGTGGACGCCGTGCTGCATTTTGCCGCCAGTTCGCTGGTGGGCGAAAGCATGGAGCAGCCGCTCAAATATTTTCACAACAATGTCCACGGCATGCAAAGCCTGCTTGAATCTATGGTGCGCAACCGCGTAGACAAGATCGTATTTTCTTCGTCGGCGGCTGTTTACGGCGAGCAGGACAATGTGCCCATCAGCGAAGACGCGCCCCTCAGCCCCACCAATCCTTATGGCGAAAGCAAGCTCATTATGGAGCGCATGATGCACTGGGTGGGCAAGGCTCACGGCATACGCTTTGTGAGCCTGCGCTACTTCAACGTGGGGGGGGCCTGGCCCGGGGGCATTATCGGTGAGGACCACAGGCCGGAAAGCCACCTCATTCCCCTCATCCTGCAGGTTCCCCTGGGCAGACGTGAAACCGTGACCATTTTCGGCAATGACTATGCCACGCCTGACGGAACCTGTATCCGCGATTACATCGGCGTTATGGACCTGGCCGATGCGCATATGCGCGCGCTGGACTATCTGCGCGCGGGTGGCGGCAGCGAGGTGTGCAACCTCGGCAACGGCAAGGGCTTCAGCGTGCGCGAAATGGTGGCGGCCGCCTGCCGGGTCACGGGCCACGACATCGGCGTGACCGTGGCTACCCGGCGCTATGGCGATCCTGCGCGGCTGGTGGCCTCGGCTGACCGCGCCAGAGAACTGCTGGGCTGGGAAGCCAGGGCGGGCATTGACGATATTATCGCATCCGCCTGGGAATGGCATAAGAACCATCCTGACGGTTTTTCAGCCTGAGTCCTGCCTGTCCTTGACAAGTATGCTGCTGCGCCCGCCTGTTTTTTCAGGGCGGGCGCAAGTCTTTTCCTCCGCATTTGCCCTCCGGTTCATGTCTGCCCCATGTTGGGCGGCGCAATTTTGAAAAAATGGCAATGCTCTGCGCGTTTTTGTAAAATCTCGTCGCAAGACGGCCCAGAACCTGGCCGGCAAGGCGAATATGCTTTGGCCGTTGAGGCGCAGTGAAGATGCGGACGGTGACGGCAGGAATGCCCGGCCGGTACGCAGCCATTTCAAAAAGAAAAATATTCTGAAATCACACGGCCTGTGCGGCTGACCAGGCATGACGCCTGTTGCGGGCAAGGCATTGACCACACGCGCAGGGGTCTTATGTACACAGAAGAACAGTGAGGCATTTATGCGAGAGCATTTCTTTTTTTTAATCCTGGCCGCCTGGCTGCTTTGCGGCGCGTTTTTTCCGGCTGTCGCGGATTGTGCCGCTGCCGGGTCTGCTAATGCGGCTTCACCGGAGACTGCCATGAAAACACCTTTCCCCATGCCGCCCCTTTCCGGGCCGGAAGCGGACGTTATTTTACGCAAAGCCACGGAAGCGCCATTCTCCGGGCAATATACAGACAAGCACGAAGCGGGAACCTATGTGTGCCGGCAGTGCGGCGCGCCCCTTTACAGCTCGCGCGACAAGTTTGAATCCGGTTGCGGCTGGCCCAGCTTTGACACTGAACTGCCCGGCGCGGTGCGCCGTCAGCCCGATGCGGACGGCAGGCGGGTGGAAATTATCTGCGCAAACTGCGGCGGGCATCTGGGGCATGTGTTTGAGGGCGAAGGCTTTACTGCCAGGAATACCCGGCACTGCGTCAATTCGCTGTCCATGACTTTTTATCCCGCGGGCAGCCCGGAAGAAGCGAAGGCGTTGGCCCGGGCCGGTTCACAGAAATGCCCGGCCACAGCCATTGTGGCCGGGGGGTGCTTTTGGGGTGTAGAGGATGCCTTCAGGAAAATGCCGGGCGTGTGCGAGGCTGTTTCCGGCTATACCGGAGGCCGTACGCCCAATCCGACGTATGAGGCCGTGTGCACCGGCAAAACCGGGCATGCTGAGGCCGTGCGCGTGAGCTTTGACCCGTCTGTGGTCAGCTACGAGCAGATATTGCGTCGTTTTTTTGAAATACACGATCCCACACAACTGAATCGTCAGGGGCCGGACGTGGGGGACCAGTACCGTTCCGCCGTGTTTTTTCTTGATGCGGAACAGGAGGCCGTGGCGCGCAAGCTTACGGGCCGTTTGAGGGACTTGGGCTATGATGTGGCGACAAAGCTGGAACCGGCCGGGACGTTTTACATGGCCGAAGACTATCATCAGCGTTTTGCTGAACGTACGGGCCGGGGGGGCTGCCACGTATCCGTACCGCGCTTTGATGTTTCCGCCGGGGGCGGCGGTAGCGGCGCACTACGGAAATGAAAAAAGTACGGCGGGCCGTGTGGCGGCCCGCCGTACTGCTGTCAGAATCTTTTTGAGGGCATTTTCACTTTGAAATCGCTCTGGCGGCCGCGTGAGTACGCGCAATGTATTTGTGCTGTTAAGCGCCGAGCGAACGTGCCTTAAATTTTGAGAATGTCCATAGAAAGTGAGCATTCGACGAGCATCTAGAGCAGATTAACTTTGAGAATATACATTCTCAAAGTTTAATACACGCTCGCTTCGGCGTTTAACCGCGCAAATAAATTGCGCTTACGCCTTTGCGGCGAGCGACTGCTCACGCAGTCGCCAGAGCAATTTCAAAGTGAAATTGCTCTAGAGCATTTAACACTTGAAACGCTCGCTTACGGCAGGCAAAAGCCTGCCTTCTCGCATTTCGTGGCAAGGATTTTCAAGAAAATCCTTGCAGAGCAGTTAACTCATTTCATTCGTTAACTGCTCTGACGCGCACTCGGCGCGCAACGGGCGCATGCCCGCGTTGGCGCATGCGTGGGAGCAGCCCGAAACGGGGCGGCCCTATTTTTTCAGCTTGAGATTGGGCGGCACAAGCTTGATGTATTTGTCTGTGGCGTAGGAGGCCGTGCCTGCGTGTATGGCCCCGTCTTTGCCCAGATGCCCCAGTTCGGCGAAAAAGAGGGCAATGGCTTCCTGCTTTTTTTGCACTTCGCTGCGCCCGGCGGTGTTATCAAAGGCCGCCTGCTGTTCAGCCAGGTTGAATACCTTGTGGCTTTTCATGTCGCGCAGCATGAGGTCGTCATCAAAATCCTTTCCGGCCCATTCCAGATAAAAGCGGCGGTAATCCTGAAGAAAATTTTCGGGATTTTTGCTTTGGTATTCATCAACGGCCCTGAAGTAAATTGTAAGAAATTTTACGGTTATTTCAGGATGCTCGTTGGCATAGGCCGTGTCGGCCACGATATAGGTGGGACTGTCTTTACCGCAGTTTTTCAGGGTTGCGGCAAGAGCGCCGCCCTTGTTCAGGGCCAGATACAGTTGCGGCGCCCACAGGGCCACACCATCGCCGATATGGTTTTCATAGCTGGCGACCACAAGGCCCTGCATCATGTTTCTTATAATGATATCACTGTCCCGAAGGCCCAGCACGTCCAGCCAGGCTGAAAGCGCGTAGTGCGCGGAACTCTTGTCCGAAACCAGAAAGGTTTTGCCGCGTACGGTGTCCGGGCTGCCAAGAACGTCGGGGTATTCCTTGTTCCAGCCTTTGACGCCCGCTATGGGGCTGTCCGCATGCACCACAACGCCGTTGGCCGCGGACTCGTCCACGCCTGTGGCGATGGCTGTGACATTGTTGCGCAGGTTGCCCATAACGGCTGGAACAGACCCCATGCCCGCATAAACCCATGCCCCTGTGGGGGCGTCAAGCATTTCCTCGCCGGAATAGTATTGCCGGATTTCTATATCCAGCCCGGCTTCCTTATCCCACCCCTTGTCCTTGGCATACCAGATAAGAAACGTTTCAAACTCGTCCATCCAGGCGGTAGGCACGCGTACCAGGCGCGCGGCAGCAGCTCCGGAGGCCGCCAGATGCAGCAGCATGAGCGCGACAACAGCCAGAGAAATATATTTTTTTATATTGCGCATGGTTTTTCTCCTAGAGCAGATTAACTTTGAACTGCTTCACATTTCAAAGTTTTCATTCAGCCGGAAAACGCGATTTTCGGCTGAATCCACGCCACATTGTGGCGCGCTGCACTTTCGTGCAGCGTTAGAGCATTTACACCTTTTCAAAGTTAACATGCTCTAAAGGCCGCAGAAGAGCGGAAAAAACAGAACTGGCATTACGGCCCTGCCGGCCTTCGGCCGGGGTGGGCTACCCGTACCCTTGAATATGCCTATCTACTTTTTCTTTTTTCGGCAATGGAAAAACCGATAATTGAACGTGCTGCGACCTGGCAGCCCGCCCCGGGCGAGAGGAAAGGTGCGTGCCGCCTGCCGGAGGCCGCGTCATGCGCTTATCGGGCATGCGTACAGTGTGCTGCCGCCGGCGACTACAGGCAGTCGCAGAGCGTTTTTTCTCTTAATGACTTGAGCCGTATGCCGCCATTCATGATTTCGCCGCGCAGTTCGCGCAGGCGACGTTCCTGCCCCGCAGGAATGTTTTTGCCTGCCGCAGCCTTGAAAGGGGCCATGTCTGTAATATCCACGCCGCCATTCTGGAGATCGCGTACCAGAATTTCCTTGCCCTTGAAGTTGCCCGAAGCGGCGGCTGCCATCAGGTCGTATACCGCATCGTCGGCCTTTTTGACTATGGAGGTAAGCACCCGTCCGGGCAGGCGGCTGTCCTGATTGTTGTCCAGCCCCACCGCATACGCCCCGCGAGCGGCGGCTTCTTCCAGAGCCGGGCCGTTGCC
>NZ_JBAIYR010000084.1:0-7290 GCF_036763145.1 Desulfovibrio sp. 1188_IL3213
CAGCGTAGCCAGAAAATTTTCCATAAGCTTCATGCCCAAGGTGTCATCGCCGCGCCCCAGTGTTTCTGTGGTCAGCAAAACAAGGGTCTGCGCGCCCGGTCCTCCTTCCACTGCGCCGGACCCTGCGCCCTGTGGCGCAGTGACCGGCACGCTCCCGACGGGCAATCCGTCTCCTCCGTCGGCCAATACGGCCTTGATACGCCAGCACCGGGGGTCTTCCTGCGCAACCTCAAGCAGATAGCCACGGCCCTGAAGAAAGCGCTGCACATTTTCCAGCGCGGGGGCGTTGTCAACCACCACTTCCAGTGCAGCGGCCCCTTCCCCGACGGCAGTGCGACAGCGGATGACCGGTTGAGGGCAGGCAAGCCCCCTGCAATCAAGAATCTCCATAATATCAACCTCTTTGCTGTTACATGGTTTTATTTACATTTCTTGCTGTTAAGAGTAAATATACATTTGCCGATAAGCAAGCAAACCAAGGCGGAAATATATGGGCATTATACTGCAACTCTTCATACTGTGTTCACTCGCCGGCATGGCTTTTATGGGTGCGCTGCACGGCTTGCAATGGCTGCTGCCTGTTTTCGCCGCAGCCTGTGCCGTGGCGGACGCGCTCCTTTGGCTGAAACGCAGGACCGAGGACAAAAAACTGCGGGAGCAGAGCGACGCTCTTTTTGTCGATGGCGCTGCGGCCCGCGAGGGTGATGTGACCGAACGCGCCGGATACTGCTTCAGCCACCTGCACGACGCGGAACAGGCCGTGGCCGAAGACGCCGCTGCCATCAAACATATGAACGCCACGGCCGACGAACTTAAAGCACGTCTGGCCGCGGTTGAAGAAGAAAAAAAGAACCTGCACAACAAGTCCGAACGCGGGGCAATGGTGCTGCACAAGGCGCATTCGGTATGCAGCAATCTGTCCTCCGACGTGCGTGGGCTGACCAGCCTGGTGGTCGAGGTGAGCAAGGGCGTCGAGTCCCAGCGCGACAGTCTCACTGAAAGCAGCCAGGCTATGGAAAAAGTTTCGCAGGCCGCCTTCCAATCGTCAACCAGGGTACAGGAACTTTCAGAAAGCGCCCAGCGCTCCAGCGCCAGCGCCGCCACGGGCGAACGCGAAGTGGAAGGCGCGCTTTCTTCCATCGAAAAACTCAAGGATATCATCGTACAGCTCAAGGCGGCCATGGCCGGGCTGGGCGAAAAAGCCAGCAATATCGGCCATGTCATGAATGTCATCAATGAAGTGGCCGACCAGACAAACCTGCTGGCTCTCAATGCCGCCATTGAAGCCGCCCGGGCCGGAGATGCCGGGCGCGGCTTTGCCGTGGTGGCCGACGAGGTGCGCAAACTGGCCGAAAAAACCATGGGCGCCACCAAGGAAGTGGAAGAAGCCGTGCGCGCCATACAGGATGAAACACAAATCAATGTGCAGACTGTGGACAGGGCTGCCCGCCTGAGCATGGACGGGGCCGAGCAGGCCGCCCGTGCCGGGGCCTTCATGCGCGACATTCTCCACGCCATGAACGAAACCGCCGCCCACCTCCAGAGCATAGCCCAAGGCGTCAAGGATCAGTCCGAGCAGAGCATCGGCACAAGCGAAACGATGGGTGAAATCCGCCGGATATCGGAACAGACGGTAGCCGGCATGGAGACGTTCATCGCCGCCCTCATGAGCTTCCAGAGCGGCATGGAAGAACTGGACATGACCATCAACGCGCTGGTCTCCGGCGACTACGAGCAGGCCACATCGGACAAGTTCGTCCAGTGGACGCCCAAGCTCGACCTGCATGTCGCCATGGTGGACAGGCAGCACCGGCTGCTGGTTGACTATATCAACGAGCTGTACACGGCAATGGCACACAACCGCACAACGGAAGAGCTTCAGGCCATTCTGCGCAAGCTGCGCGACTACACGGCCACGCACTTTGCGGACGAAGAAAAGCTGTTCACCGCCACCGCCTATCTGGGCGCGGCGGAACACATGAAAATCCACAGAAAGTTTGTGGCAAAACTGGATGAAGTGGAAGAACAGCTCAAATCCGGTACGGCCACCGTGAGCATGGATCTGCTGACCTTCCTCAAGGACTGGCTTGTGCAGCACATTATGGGTACAGACCCCACCTATCTGCCGTACCTCAAAAAGGAAGATTTTGAGCAGGATCACGGCCGGTAGAAACCTGCCTGCCAGCACCGGTTCA
Source organism: Desulfovibrio sp. 1188_IL3213 (assembly GCF_036763145.1). NCBI lineage: Bacteria > Pseudomonadati > Thermodesulfobacteriota > Desulfovibrionia > Desulfovibrionales > Desulfovibrionaceae > Desulfovibrio > Desulfovibrio sp. 1188_IL3213. Next base: position 2,196 of record NZ_JBAIYR010000084.1, read on the forward strand.
CTGGCCTTATACCCTGGCACCACGCGGCCTGACGCGGAACACAGGCATGCCTGAGGGGCGCGCAGGCGGCACTTCCGGGCAGCAGGAACAAAAAACAGTTACCTTCCCTGAAAAACACGCCAAAAGGGCCTTGCCGCAGCAGTGCGGCAAGGCCCTTTCTGTTCCTGCGCGGGCCAATGACAAAACGTAACACTTACGACCTTACACGACTGTTCCAAAACGCCAGCACACTGCACTGCTTCCGGAAAGCGCAGGCTGCCCTGCCCTCGGCGAAAAATCCGAACCGCGCGACACGCAAGCCGGATGACACTCAAAAACGACAACACCAGACACAAAAAGCCTTTCTGTGACTGAGTATGCCAGCAATATTCGCAGCAGAGGGATGGAGAGATGCGCTACCTGTCTGAATTCCATAATATATAGCAGATTATATCATCTACAAATCGAAAAATATTACACAGAGATTAATGCATCTTTATCATTTTAATTTTATATGCATAAGGCGCTATACAGTATAATAGGATTGATTACATAACTATCGCCTTCAAAAAAACATTGATTTTCAAATCACGGCCAAGATAGATTTTTGTTAATTTACCTTAACTAGGGTGCGTACATATTTTTAAAAATCTCTTCTCAGGAAATAAGCCATGGTCTGGACGATTGAAAACGAAGAAGTTATCCGAGTTGGAGACTCTACAACGCACGGCGGCAAGGTGCTTACCGGGTCTGAAAATACGTTTTATGAAGACATACCAATAGCCAGAGTAGGAGACAGGGTATCCTGCCCAAAATGCAAAGGAACGCATCATATTGTCAGTGGCGCTCCAGAAGCGTTCGATGATCAAAAGCCGATTGCCCGCAATGGGGATTTGGTTTCTTGTGGAGCAAAACTGATTGCCCGAAGTGCTGCGGCAAACTCTCAGGAGGAGCGAATTCCATATGCTGGGCCATTCGACGGGCAATACGATGAACAAATCATCGCTATTGATGCCACAACTGGTAAGCCCATTCATTATTATCCATTTTTTATTGAAACTGAGGACGGTAGAACCTATATGGGACGAACCGACAAAGGAGGGAAAACTCCCCGCATAAGCACACAAGGCAAACAACTCCTGACAGTATATTGGGGTGAAGAGGCCGTACTCAAGGGCGCAGAATAAAGGAGTTGCTTATATGCCAAACCGCAAAAATACCATGCTGACGAATCTCAAAGAAGGTTCACAAGTCAAAGAACCCAAAAAAATCATTTCGTTCAGTGAGCTATGGGGTAATTTTCCTACAGGCTATCCCTGCGACGAAAATACATATGAAGATCAATGTGCCATTCGTGTCGCGGTTGCCCTTCAAAGATGTGGCGCATCATTTAAAACATACAGAGGAGCAACATGCGGACTGCATAAGGACGAAAAGCATGCTCTCCGCGCCGAAGAACTTGCAAACTGGCTCAACAAACGATACTTGGCGAACTGGCCTGCCCCAACCGATATTACGGGGACAGATTGGCAGAAAAAGGCAGATGGAAAGACAGGAGTGATTTTTTTCAAAGATTACTGGCTCCGCAAAGGTGAAAGATATCCTTCCGGCGATCATATAGATTTATGGAATGGCTCAAGATTTCCCATTACCTCAGCTCCTTCGGCTGCTATGAATATTCTCCGGTTCGGCTTAGGGGTTGGTTCAATTGACCTCTTTGATATTCAGTATTCCGATTTGGCTGGTGCCAGTAAAATTCTTATTTGGGAGCTACTGTAGTGAAAAATCTGTTTATTGGAATCCTGAGTTTTTGCATAAGCTTTATAGTAGGTTGCCAATTTATCAGGGTGCCAGCTTCTCAGATCCCAGTCTGTGGTGAAGACTGTGCTGGATATTCTGTACTTTGTGGAATTATATATTTTATTATTTATTTCCTATCTTGCTTTTTTTTCGCCATGAACTATTCACGTTCACAAAAAACAGAATACATTGTTCGCCTTTTGTGCTTTTTCGGGGTAACGGCTCTGATAGGCTTTTCAATCAACAGGTACATATTATTTGGGGAGCCCTAACAAAAGGCGCTTGGTGATAGCTGCCTTGCAAAACCGGCAACGCGCGACCAGTCAAGCGGCGTTGCACAGAATGGCGGACTGCTTTGTTTAGGGCAGGGGAAAGAGGGGCGGTTCAACCAAGGCAGGCACATGTCGGACATCTCCGGCGCGTTGCGCCTTCATTTTCTGACCTTCGGTTCCGCGCTCCCTCCCCCCCCGCAGTTCCGGCTCCACCTGTACGGCCTCCCGGTCACAGGCATGATCTCTTCCGCCATTGACCGGGCAGCCATGATCTTGACGGCACACTTCAGTTGTCGCCTGAAAAAGATTACTGGCTCCGCAAAGGTGAAAAATATCCTTCCGGCGATCATATAGATTTATGGAATGGCTCAAGATTTCCCATTATCTCTGCCGCTTCGGCTGCTGCGGGCATGCTCTGGTTCGGCTTAGGGGTTGGTTCAATTGATCTCTTTGACGGCTTCCTTCAGTATTCTGATCTTGCTGGCTCAAAAAAAATCCTCATTTGGGAACTGCAGTAATGAAAAAAATTCTCATTGGTATTTTTAGTTTCTGCATAAGCGCTATAGTTGGCTCTCAGTTTCTCAGAATACCAGGTTTACCGGCTCCGCGTTTTTATGGTGAAGATTATGCTGGTATATCAGAGCTTTTCATCATGCTGTTAATATATTGCATTGCATATATTACAGCATGCCTTTCCTTTGCTGTTAAATTTTCGCGTTCACAAAAAATAGAATACATTGTTCGCCTCTTGTGCTTTTTCGGGGTAACGGCTCTTATAGGCTTTTCAATCAGTAGGTACATATTATTTGGGGAGCCCTAACAAAAGGCGCCTGGTAATAGCTGCCTTGCAAAACCGGCAACGCGCGACCAGCCAAGCGGCGTTGCACAGAATGGCGGACTGCTTTGTTTAGGGCAGGGGAAAGAGGGGCGGTTCAACCAAGGCAGGCACATGCCGGACTTCTCCGGCGCGTTGCGCCTTCATTTTCTGACCTTCGGTTCCGCGCTCCCTCCCTCGCCGCAGTTCCGGCTCTCTTGCTCTGAAGCAGCGCGTTCTTATTTTGGCAAAAAGCGTTGGGCAGTGACGCCAAAAGGGGAAGCAACAATAAAAAAGGGGAAAAACGCCAAAAACGTTTCTCCCCTTTATACTGAAAGCGTGGCAGCGGGCCTGCATTGTCGCAATATTCAGAACAGTTGCCCATCAGTACCCGCACAGCGGCCGCGTACCGTCAAAAACCTCCCCCTTGTCCGGGACGGTGTTTGCGTCAGTTGCCGCACATACCCAGAAAGTAACCGTGAAGGCGCGTATCCGGAGTCAGCTCCGGATGAAAGGACGTAGCCAGAATGTTGTTCTGGCGTACGGCCACGGCCTGCCCCTTGACCTCGGCCAGCACCTTTACGTCCGGCCCCACGCTGGTGATGACAGGAGCGCGGATGAAAACCGCCGGAACGGGTTCCGGGCCGATTTCCGGCATGCTGAGGTCGGTTTCAAAGCTGTCCACCTGACGGCCAAAAGCATTGCGCCGCACAGTGGCGTCCAGCACGCCCAACCGGGGCTGGTCTGAATTTTCAATAACGCGGCACAGCAGGATAAGTCCGGCACAACTGCCATACACCGGCATGCCCTGTTCAATGCGCTCGCGCAGAGGTTGCAGCATATGCCACTCGTTGAGCAGCTTGCCCATGGTGGTGCTTTCGCCGCCCGGAATGATCATGGCATCAATGCCATCCATATCCTTGAGCTGACGCACTTCGCGGGCCGCCACGCCCAGACGGGACACGGCGGCCACATGCTCACGAAAAGCCCCCTGAAGGGCCAGAACACCCACACAGCGTGCGGCCATATTACCAGCCCCGCTCCTGCATGCGCTCGCCCGAGGGAATGGTGGAAATTTCAATACCCACCATAGGTTCGCCCAGATCGCGGGAGATTTCGGCCAGCAGGGCGAAATCCTTGTAGTTGGTCACGGCCTGCACGATGGCCCTGGCACGCTTGGCCGGATCGCCGGACTTGAAGATGCCGGAACCCACAAACACGCCGTCGCAGCCAAGATGCATCATCATGGCGGCGTCAGCCGGGGTGGCAATGCCACCGGCGGCAAAGTTGACCACGGGCAGGCGGCCTTCTTTGCGCACGAGCAGGCACAGTTCAAGAGGAGCGCCCATTTCTTTGGCAAAGTTGGGTACTTCGGCTTCGGGCAGGGCGCAGAGCATGCGCACTTCGTCCATAACCTGGCGGCAGTGGCGCACAGCCTCAACCACGTTGCCGGTGCCGGGCTCGCCCTTGGTGCGAATCATGGCCGCGCCTTCGGCGATGCGACGCAGGGCTTCGCCCAGATTGCGGCAACCGCAGACAAAAGGCACGGTAAAGTCGCGCTTGTCGATGTGATATTTGTCGTCAGCGGGAGTAAGCACTTCGCTTTCGTCGATGTAGTCCACGCCCATAGACTCAAGAATGCGCGCTTCCACAAAGTGACCGATGCGCGTCTTGGCCATAACGGGAATGGAGGCCACTTCCATAATTTTTTTAACAATGGTGGGGTCGGCCATGCGGGCCACGCCGCCGGCAGCGCGAATGTCCGCAGGTACGCGCTCCAGAGCCATTACGGCGCAAGCGCCGGCTTCTTCAGCGATCTTAGCCTGTTCGGGAGTGGTGACGTCCATGATCACGCCGCCTTTCAGCATTTCCGCAAGGCCTGTCTTCAGGCGGATGGTGCCCTGTTCCATTTCTTCTACTCCTTTGAGCCGGGTCTGCCGGCGAGATGTTTGGCAGTCTACCGCTCACGCTGCGGCGTTGCTGGGATGCTTTATATGTCATAAGCGTTCGCCTGACAATACATTGGCGAAGCCGAAACAGGTTCTGATCGCCTCCGGCTTGCGCTCTCCCCCGGCTCTGAGTATGCTGTATTTTTCCAGAGGATGCCTATGACGACCACACCCAGTTTCTGTATCAGGCTGCCTTTTCTGCGCGGTTCCCTGGCGGACAGGCACGCGGAAAACGCCCGTGCGGCTCTGCCCGCGACCCTGCTTTTGTGGCCCGGCCTGCC
>NZ_JBAIYR010000085.1:0-7235 GCF_036763145.1 Desulfovibrio sp. 1188_IL3213
GGGCCTCAAGGCTGGCCGAGCGCGATGATGCCACTGCCCGCGCCGAACTGGCCGTGCTTGAAACCATGGGACCGGAACATATCGCTGAGGAATGGCTGTCGGCCGCGCTGCATCCCGAACTGCCCGATCTGGATTGTCCGCCCCCGCCGGAGGAAATGCCGCACCTCATGCGGCTTTCCGTACTGGAGCTTACGCGGGAGCTTGTGGAACTGACGCCGGGCTATCGCCTGGTGCTGTGCACCTCCGGCCTGAGTGTGGAAGACGTGGCCGAGCTGTTGTGGGATTCCAGGGGCAACATCACCCATCTGGAAATTTTTAACATGAAAAGCTGGATGGAGCGGCAGCAGGCCAACCTCAAGCCCATCAGCGAACTGCAGCAGGCGCTCAATGAGGGGCTCGGCCCGCGGGTGAAGCAGATCATACGGCAGATGGTGCGCCGCATGCGCACCGTGGACGAAGAGCGGGCCGCCAAGTTTCGCGACATCCTGCATAACGTGCCAAAACTGTGGGAACACTACCGCCATAAGCCCCTGGGTTCGCGCCTGGGTACAAGCTCCGCAAGCCGTATTACCTACGGCATGGGCTTTGCCATCAAGGACACCCTGCCCAGAAAAGGCCGCCCGGCCCGCCGGTACAGGGGGCGGCAGCTGTTTGAGATTCCCATCTGCTCGCCGGTGGAAGAGGTGCTCAGCTATACCAAGCCGCGCAACCCCTCGATCTGGCAACGTGCGGCCTCATACCTGCGCTGGTTGCCCGGTTGCAGCCACCTGGGGCTTGAGTGCCGTAAAGCGTGGAAAACCGCCAGCGAAGATTTTCATGTGTGCGGCCAGGGCAATATCATGAATCTCGGCGGCCTCAGCCCCGCAGTGGGCAACAACCTGCTTGGCAAAAAAAAGGATCAGGCCGGCGCCGCAAAGCCGGGGGCGGCCTATCTGAACAGCTCGTTCTGTAACTGGCTCAAAGTGCTGCTGGGCTTTGTTCCCGCCTTTTTCTCCTTTTTGTATACGCAGGACTGGTGGGTTCTTGCCTGGGGCGGCACATTTATCTGGTTCGGCATCACAGGGGTGCGCAACGTGGTGCAGATGGTACTGGCCGCCAAAGGGGCCACTCGCGATACCCTTATTCACTGGCGGGATCAGGTCAGCGTAAACCGTTTATGCGATTCGCTCATGTATACGGGCATTTCTGTTCTGCTGCTCGAAGTCATGGTGCGCGTGTGGCTGCTGGACAGAACTTTCAATATCACCGTGGCCCAAAGCCCGTGGACGGTCTTTACCGTCCTGAGCATCATCAACGGATTTTATATCTGCGCGCACAACGTGTTTCGCGGCTTCCCCAAAGAGGCGGCCATCGGCAACCTTTTCCGCAGTGTGTTGTCCATTCCTGTCTCTTCCCTGTACAATTCGCTTTTGTACTATGGGCTGCTGGCATGGGGGGTCGCCACCCCGGAACTCTACCTTGTACCCAGTGCCGCCGTGGTTTCAAAGATGTCTTCGGATTCCGTGGCCGCGCTGATCGAAGGCTACGCCGACAGCCAGGTAAACCTGCGCATGCGCCGGTGGGACTACAGAAGCAAGCTCAATAATCTCTTTGACTGCTATACGAGGCTGGAGCTGCTTTTTCCGCATGAAGACGCCCTGATCAAGCTGGCCCGGCCCGGCGGCCTTCAGGGCAGCGGCGGGGCCAAGGGCAAGGATCTGGAACGCGCGTTCATCGTCAATGCTCTGGACCTCATGTACATATGGTTTTACCAGCCCCGGGCGCAGGACGCCTTTCGCCAGATTACGAGGGCCATGCCCGAGGCCGACCGCAACGTGCTGGCGCGTTCGCAGCTGGTGCTGACCCGTGAGCGAGAAATAAGCCAACTCCTGGTGGACGGACTTTTGGGGCGGAATTTTTCGCGCCCGCTGGCCTTTTTTCTGGACAAGCGAAAGGCGTACCTGCGTCGCCTGAGCCGCATGTGCCGCCCCGGCAAGATGCGTGAACCAGGTATGACGCGGGCGGACAGGGCAAAAAAAAGGTCGTCGCCCGTTAAAAGTCAGAGCGTGTAACGCTTCAAGCGCGCACACGGTTTTGCTTATGCCGTCTGCGCGGCGTGCGGCCCAAATGAAGACAGTTGGGGGCCTGTCAGGATGCGTTCCCTGCCAGGCCCCCTCTGCGTAGCTTCATCCGTACCATCGGCTTCTCCCGATACTCCACTGCCTTGGGCATTGCCGTCAGAGCAATTCCACTTTGAAATTGCTCTGGCGGCTGCGTGAGCAGTCGCCCGCCGCAAAGATGCAAGCGCAATTTACTTGCGCGGTTAAGCATCGAAGCGAGCGTGACTTAAACTTTGAGAATGTACATTCTCAAAGTTAATCTGCTCTAGCTGATCGTTGCCCAGACATTCCCGCCCGTTGCCCAGTCATCACCCCGCTCACCGCCCATCCCCTACGCGTTGTCCGGCTGCTCCCCACTCGTTGCACGCCCGCTGCCTACCTTCTCTGCCAGGCCTGCGCGGCCTCTGTCGTGAAAGTTTCTCTCTTTGCTCTCGTGGCTTCTCGCCGCATCGCGCAATGCAACGGCAAGATCGCCAGAGCGGGAGATCGTTACCGATCAGGACAACAGACAGAAAAATATGGCGGCGGTGTGCCGTGTCGCAATCGCCTCCTGCATAAGCCGGATCGTTGTTAAGGGGTATCCCCATTGGAGGGGAGGAAAGTGGGAAAAACTGTTGCATTCCTGTGCGGTAAAGCCTCTGACATATGTTATGACAGCGTTGAGAATGTATATTCAGCAATGATCAAGCATTTTTTGATCTGATAATTCATGTAATCCATTGCGTGAAACAGTGCGTCATGCCGGGGGAAGTCCATCTTGGCACGTGCGTAAGGCCATGTATGTGCGGCCGGGGGGTGGACCTGTCTGTCCCGTTGGAAGGCATGGGGGAGGGGGACGTTTTTGTTTTTTCTTTTCAGCGGGTTGATCACGCTTTCTCTTTTTTGGGTGAACAATCAAACAATGTATTATTGTGCAAAAAGGAACTATCTATACTGAGTTGTGTAAAAAATAACATGTATTGGTATGAAAAATAACTATACAAATTACTTTTACATTATGCTTCAAGATGCTTGCATTGAATTTTTTGATGCTGTATTCTTTTTTGCAAGGTTATTTCCTTATCACTGCGGTACAAGGGTGGTACATGTCGTGAGATTGTATCCGCATAACGTTAGGAGTCGCATATGAGTACGGAGCTTAAGAGCATGCACATGGGGCAGGTCACGTCTTTCTTTATCCCCAATGTTACTCTTGTGGGCGAAGGGTGTTCCAAGGAAATTCCCGCCCGTCTCAAAAACATCAACGGCAGCAAACCGCTGATCGTTACGGACCAGGGTATCGTCAAGGCTGGCATTCTCAAGCAGATTACCGGCATTCTTGATGCAGCCAAGATGCAGTACGCCATTTACGACCAGACCGTGCCCAACCCCACTGATCATAACGTGGACGCGGCCTTCGAAATGTACAAGAAAGAAAAGTGCGACAGCCTCATCACGCTCGGCGGCGGCAGCTCGCACGACTGCGGCAAGGGCGTGGGCTTTCTTGCGGGTAACGGCGGCAAGATTCATGACTATGAAGGCGTGGACAAGTCCACCAAGCCCTTCCCGCCCTACGTGGCCGTCAACACCACGGCCGGTACCGCTTCCGAAATGACCCGTTTCTGCATTATCACCGACACCTCGCGCAAAGTGAAAATGGCTATTGTTGACTGGCGTTGTACGCCCGGCGTAGCCATTGACGATCCGTTGCTCATGATGGGCATGCCCCCGGCCCTCACCGCCGCCACGGGTATGGACGCCCTGACCCACGCCGTTGAAGCGTACGTGTCTACGGCCGCTACGCCCATGACTGATGCCTGCGCTGAAAAGGCTATGGAATTTATCAACCGCTACCTGCGTCGCGCCGTGGCTAACGGCCAGGACAAGGAAGCCCGCGAAGGCATGTGCTACGCCCAGTATCTGGCCGGTATGGCCTTCAACAACGCAAGCCTCGGGCATGTGCACGCCATGGCCCACCAGCTTGGCGGCTTCTATGACCTGCCGCACGGCGAATGCAATGCCATTCTGCTGCCCCACGTTTGCGAATACAACCGCATGGCTACCCGCCGCCGCTTCGGCCGCATTGCCCGTCTGCTGGGCGAAATCACCGACGGTCTGAGCGCTGACGAAGCCTCTAAAAAAGCCATTTGCGCCATTAATACCCTGTCTTCTGATGTGGGTATTCCCGAAGGGCTCAAGGCTCTTGGCAAAAAGTACGGCAAGGACGTGAAAGAAGCGGACATCCCCACCATGACCGCCAATGCGCAGAAAGACGCCTGCGGTCTTACCAATCCCCGCACCATGACCGACGCCGCTGTGGCCGCCATTTACAAGGCTGCCATGTAGGTTCCTGACAGTGTTTTGCGGCCCCGCCCCTGGGGCGGGGCCGCAAAAAGCACAAAAAAGGCCGCCCATTTTGGGCGGCCTTTTTTGTGTGGCAAATATTCTGTGCTGTTAACGCGTCACTTTGGCAGATGCCAAGGCAGGCGTACATGTAATTATACTAGAGTCGATTAACTTTGAGAATGGCATTCTCAAAATCTACTTCGATGCTTAACAGCGCAAATAAATTGTCCTTGCGCCTTCCGCTGCGGGCGCCTGCTCACACAGTCGCCAGAGCAATTTCAAAGTGAAAATGTTCTAAATAAGCTTTAACCGGCGCAGTACGCCTTCGAGTTTTTCCTTGGCTGCCGCGCTCATGGGGCAGAGCGGCAGGCGCAGGCCGGCTTCCATCTTGCCCATAAGGTTCAGGGCCGTTTTGGCCGGGATGGGATTGCTCTCGATGAACATGGCTTCGTGCAGAGGAAAAAGCTCATGATGGATGCGCGCGGCTTCGGCAATATCGCCCTTGTTGAAGGCGTTGCACATGGCGGCCATGCGCCCGGGTACGATATTGGACGTGACGGAAATAACCCCTTTGCCGCCCAGAGCCATGAGGGGCAGGGCCGTGAAGTCGTCGCCGGAAAGAACGCTGAAGCCCGCAGGACAACTGGACAGGGTTTTGCTGCCCTGGGCCATGTCGCCGGTGGCTTCCTTGACGCCCACGATGTGTGAAAATTCTTTCGCCAGGCGGGCCAGGGTTTCGGGCAGCAGGTTACAGCCCGTGCGGCCAGGCACATTGTAGGGAACAAGGGGCATTTCCACGGCTTCGGCGATGGCCTTGTAGTGGCGGTACAGCCCTTCCTGCGTGGGTTTGTTGTAGTAGGGGGTGATGAGCAGGGCGCCGTCTGCCCCGGCTTTTCGGGCAAAGCGGGTCAGGCGTATGGCTTCTGCCGTATTGTTGGACCCGGCCCCGGCCAGTACGGGAACGCGGCCCTTGGCCTGATCAATGCAGATTTCAATGACCCTTTCGTGCTCTTCGTGGCTGAGCGTGGCGGATTCGCCGGTAGTGCCGCAGGGAACCAGGCCGTGGATGCCTTCCGTAATCTGGAATTCGATGAAATTTCGGTAGGCTTCCTCGTCCAGGGCCTCATCCTTGAACGGGGTGACCAGCGCTGTCAGTGCACCTGAAAACAGCATAACAAACTCCTTGGCGCGCCCTGCGCGCCCATGGATGGCCGAGCACCTAGACGTGAAGGGCTGGCCTTCACGCGGTTCGGCTCGGGTGGCGGCAAGGCCGCGTTATGCAACAATGCCTATTGATTGATAAATTCTTTCAGTTCCTTGCCGGCGCGGAAGAAGGGCAGACGTTTCGAGGGTACGGTGACGCTTTCACCCGTTTTGGGGTTGCGGCCTGCGTAGCCTTCGTACTCTTTGATTTTGAAGCTGCCGAAACCGCGTATTTCAATACGCTCGCCGGCAAGAAGGGATTGTTTCATGGCGTCAAAAAAGGTGTTGACCACCATGGACGCATCATCAAAGGGAATGTTGGTTTCGTCGGCCAGCGCCTTGATAAGTTCGCTCTTGTTCATCACGCCTCCGTGACTGCGTTTGTTGCCCGCAAAGGCATTCTGCCTGAAACAGCGGTGTTCGTCCACTATCTTGAAGATATTGCTGGCGATTCTGCCGTGTCGCCTCGCGCTGTCAAAGTGCTTTGTCGCCTGAATGCCAAGGGCTAACGATAGGCATCTAGTATTAATTCATCTCTATACTTTTTATGCAACAAGGTAAACAGTTCGCGCGGTTTTTAGGCCGTCTTCCTCATTCTTTTGCGGCTACGGCCTGCAGCACCTTTCTCGGCGCCAGCCAGTCGGCCATGCCGAGGCGCAGCCTTTGCAGGCGTGCTGCCAGGCTTTGTATGTCCTGGGCCGCGGGGCTGCCGGGGGCCATGCGCATGAGCGGCTGCTGGCGGCACACGGCTTCGGGAAGTTTTTTGTCGTCGCGGATATGCCCCAGCAAGACCGGTTCAAGATGCAGAAAATGGCGACAGGCCCCGTGCAGTTTGTCAAACGAAGCCTTGGCTTCGCTTGCGGAAGCAACCTGGTTGACCACCACCATAAAATCCTGCAGCCCGTAGCGGGCGTTGAGCACCTTGATGAGAGCGTAACTGTCTGTGAGCGAAGTCGGCTCGGGAGTAATGACGACAATACGCATGGTGGCAAGGGCGGCAAAGGTTTGCACCGTGCCGGAAATGCCCGCGCCCACGTCCATAAAGACAAAATCGTATTTATCCAGTTCCGGCTCAAGGCGATCCAGCAGCATGTTCCGCGTGTCGGGCTGGAGTTCGGTAAGTTCCGGCACGCCGGAGGCCGCAGGCAGCACGTCAAAGCCCGTGGCTTCAACCTGATAGAGCACGTCGCTTATGCTGGCTTCGCCAAGCAGGGTATTCTGCAGGTTGCCTTCAGGGGTGATGCCCAGCAGAACATCCAGATTAGCCAGGCCCAGGTCACAGTCCATCAGCAGGTTTTTAAAACCCATCTGGTATAGGGCGCAGGCCATATTGAGCGTTATGTTGGTCTTGCCGACTCCGCCCTTGCCGCTCAGCAGGGCCACGCTCAGGGTTTTATTTGCCATCAGTTGTTTCTCCCGAAAAAAAGGAAGCGTTTTTCGCTGGAATGTACAAGGCTTGCGCGCTCTTCCAGGCTGGCGCTGTCTGCAAGGCAGATCCGGCCGGAATTTTGCTGCTGTGTTTGCAGCAGCGCCTCTTGCAGGGCGCCGCGCGCCTTTGCCAGCAGGGCTTCGGCGGTAATGGCGCTGCCGGCATCGGCATAGTCGATG
>NZ_JBAIYR010000086.1:0-7225 GCF_036763145.1 Desulfovibrio sp. 1188_IL3213
GCGCCTTTGCGCGATGATGGCCCCGGCCCGGCCCTGCTTGCCCTGCGCATGGCTGAAGTGCTGGAGGCCCGTATGCGGCAGGACGGGCTTGCGGAGCTTTATGACAGCCTTGAGCTGCCCCTTACTCCCGTACTGGCGGCTATGGAACGGCGCGGCATTGCCATCGACGCCGCTGCCTTTGAATCATTTCTTTCCGATGTGCAGGGCAGACTGGATACGCTTACGGCCGCCGTATACAAGGCGGCGGGCAGGGAGTTCAACATCCGCTCCGCGCAGCAATTGGGCGATGTGCTGTTCAGCACGCTTGAGCTGCCTTCGCCCCGGAAAACCAAGGGCGGACAGGCATCCACCAGTCAGGATACCCTTGAAAAGCTGGCAGGTCGCCATCCTGTGGTCGACAGTGTTCTTGAATTCCGCAAGCTGGAAAAAATGCGCTCCACCTACCTTGATCCCCTGCCGCGCCTTATGGACGGCAACGGGCGCATACATACCACCTTTAACCAGAAGGCCACGGCCACGGGGCGGCTTTCTTCCAGCAATCCCAATCTGCAGAACATCCCAGTGCGCGGCGATCTGGGCAAACGCATGCGAACCTGCTTTATCGCCAACCAGGGCAATGCCCTTGTGTCTGCCGACTACTCGCAGGTAGAATTGCGGGTGCTGGCCCACATGTCGCAGGACAAGGCCCTGCTGGAAGCCTTTCGCAACGGAGAAGACATTCACGCCCGCACGGCCGCTCTGGTTTATGACCTTGCGCCCGATCAGGTAAGCCCGGATCAGCGGCGTAATGCCAAAACCATCAACTTTGGCCTTATTTATGGCATGGGCGCGCAAAAGCTGGGGCAGGACCTGAAAATCAGCACCAGTGAAGCCAAGGAATTCATCGCACGCTATTTTTCGCGCCTTACGGGACTGAAAGAATTTTATGAATCAGTGGAGGCAACCGCCAAAAAGCAGGGCTATGTGACCACCCTGGGCGGCCGCCGCCGTCTGTTGCCGGACATTCATTCGCCCAACGGGCAGGCGTATGCCCTGGCCCGCCGCCAGGCCATCAATACGGCTATTCAAGGCTCGGCGGCAGACATCATCAAGCTGGCCATGCTGGCTGTAGCCGCCGATGACCAGTTGCGGGACCATGAGGCCCGTCTGCTTTTGCAGGTGCATGACGAACTGCTTCTGGAAGTGCCGGAAGCTTCCGCCAGGGCCGCCGGAGCGCGCGTGGCCGACCTGATGAGCGCCGTTAAACCCGGTGGAGAGCCTCTCTCGGTTCCGTTGGTGGTGGATTGGGGCGTAGGCCAGAACTGGGGAACGGCGCATTAGGGCATCCAACGCCTGAAGTCATTCTTCGCTTATGCCTGAGATGGTTACAACACAGCGGGCTGACACGGTTTTTTGCTGTGCCTTGTCCAGTTGCTCGACTGGTTTCGCTGACGGCATTACGCGGCGCGGAGGCGGGACAATCGCTGATGGGCGCGGCGTCGCGCCAAGGCTGCGCCGGATTTTTACCGGTTAGAGCAATTTCACTTTGAAAAAGTGTAAATGCTCTAACGCTGCACGAAAGTGCAGCGCGCCACAATGTGGCGTGGATTCAGCCGAAAATCGTATTTTTCGGCTGAATGAAAACTTTGAAATGTGAAGCATTTCAAAGTTAAGCTGCTCTAGAACAGCCCGTGTGCAAAGGAACGCCGGGCGGCCTGTCAGGAAAACATGCCGTTTTTCTGATCATTGCACCAACGAACAAAGGGCTGGAAGGATTTTTCCAGAATATGCCTGACGTTGGCTTCGGCTCTGGTATATTTGGCCCTGGTCATTTTACCGTTGCCGAGCCAATGTTTCAGGTGCCGGAAAATTTGAATAACGACAGCAGGGACAGGGCCGTCTGGTACGGCTTGGCAAACACGTTCGGCACAACGTCGGCGGGCGGCGTGGTGGACATAAAATCCCCCTTGTCACTGAGGGGGGCGGTATTTTCGTTAACGTCTGCCATGTAATTTCTACGCGCCCTGCGCTGCGGCGAAGTAGGAACGGTGTTGTGGTGCTCATCACGGCGCTTGCAACGCTGATGCAGGGTAATCTTTCAACTGCAAATTTTTCGGGCGGTGGCCGAGGATGGCTGCTCCTTCCAGGCGGCGTTTGATCACGCAACCGCCAGAACGGATTCAGGGTGCATTGCCGGCCCCTACTGGCGCAAGATGGTGCGCAGGGCTTCTGCCTGCGGACCGGAAAGGCCCTCAAGCCTTTGCCGCACTCGGTTGTGTACGGACTCGTGGCGGGGGGCCATTTCGTAAAGGGATGCTGCTGCGGTCTGGCTTACGGCAAAAGCCGGATCATTCTGTCTGCCGCTGGAATTGAGGTCGGCATAGCGCAGGGCGGCGTCAATGATGGCGTCCAGATAAACTGTGTTGCCGGAAGCCGTGTAGGCTGCCCAGTACATTTGAAGCACCGTTTTTTCGCTGGTGAGATTCCATTGCAGCAGGGGAGTGGGGTTATGTTGTATCTGCTGGAGCAGGATGGTGTCTTTTTTATCCAGCAGCAACTGCATCAGCGCGGCTTCGTCTGTCAGTCCGGCCAGGTGGACGGCCCAGGCAAGCGTGCGCTTGCCGTCGCGGCTGAGCGAAGGGACCAGCGGCAGCAGGCGCTGGCGCGCAGTGGGGTCGGTTTTAAGGGTTTCTGCCAGAAAGGCCGCCAGGGTGAGCTGTTTCTGCCGGTCATAGAGCACGTTTTGCGCATCAAACGAGCGGAGAATGCCGGGCAGTGTTTCGGGCCGGTTTTCCTTGTAGTAAAACTCCATATCCCTGGCGTAGAACGAAACCCCCTTGGACGCGGTGAGGGCTGATGCTTCGGATACGGGTGCAAGGATAAAGATGGTGGCAAGAATCAGGGCCTGCATGACGAGGGGAACCGGCCCGGCATGCGCAAGCATGCGAAGCAGGCGGCGGGGAGATGTGGAGTGCAAGGGCATGGCGGTCTGCGGCTGCTCCTTTTGGTAAGCTTGGAACGTATTTTTCAGAATATGCCCATAAATGGGCGGTGTTTTTCTGCGGCTGTAACCACGGATGCTTGTGATTTAAAGGTGTTTAATCTTGAAAATGTTCCGATGCATGTACGACAAAGGGCTGTCATTAACGTGTTCTTGCAGTATGTTTATGCAATCTGACAAAAAGTGTGTGGAATAACCAACCTCAAGCATTGGTTTGTGTTGTCGGATCTCAAGGGCATCGTTCTGCAAGCATTGCGAATGCACATTACAACGATAAAATTTCTAGTCAAAGTCCGCCAGCAGAGAATCAAGCCTGAGACATGTGAGCGGACTTTGCCGCAAAAGGGTGAGCAGGCGCACTCTGGCTTCCAGCAGGTGGGGCGACGAAACGCCGTTGCGGATGGAGCTGTGGGCCTCAAGAAAGGCGGCCAGATTGTCGCAGTCTTTAATAAGGCGCCCGTCCTTGGGATCAAGGGCGTCGGTGTTGCAGTGTTCCTGCAGGTCGCAGAAGCCGGAAATCTTTTCAACCCTGCCGTTGCGCCGCACGCATTCCTGAAATTCTGACTGAACGCCCAGACCGAGATAGTAGGATATGCGTTCCGCAAGGGCAGTGAAGCCCTGTTGCCGCAAGGGGGCAAAAACGCGGCGCTCCAGCTCCTTTTCTTCATATTCCTTGATGATCTTCGGCAGGTCCGCCACGGACCGCTTGACTGGGGAGATTATGTCGCGGGTGAGCACTTCAGGCAGGTCATGAAAAAGGCCGCAGAAAAAATTGTTGTTGGCCCTGGCGCGGCAGGCGTTGACCGACAGGCTGAAAAAGTAGGCGAAGCACGCCACGATAAACATATGCCCCAGTACGGAAGTTGCAGGAATGCGCGGGGCCTGCGTCCAGCGTATCTGAAAGCGCAGTTGCCCGCAAAGGTTAGCCAGGCGGGTCAGGGCGGTACCCTGGGTGCGCATCTGCTCCAGGCCCTTGAGGTCGGCGAACGTATCCAGCCTGTCCACAAAGGACTGTCCGATATCGTCCATTTCTTCGTCAAAATGGCTGTTGAGGGGCTTGATCAGGTTGAATTCCCATTGCGAGGCGTAAAGGTGCGCGGCAGTGAGGACGCGGCGGGGCAGGCTGTCTTCGTCCGGCGCGTGGTGCCAGCGGCACATGCGTTCCCAGAAGGGGCCGAGTGGCGACAGCGCCGGTTGCAGGCTTTCCAGCACATGGTCCGTCAGCTGGCGGTACTGTTCGGGATTTTCTTTTATGCGGTAAAAGATCGGTGGCTTGATGTCGGTTATGATAAGGCGGTAAAAATAGTCAAAAAGGCCGCCTTCAATAATTTCGCCCGCAAGCCGCATTTTTTTTTCTTCGGGCATGTGGAGCGAGTTTTCATGCCAAAGCACACAGGCCAGCAGCATCTTGTGCGCCTGCTTGTCAATTTCAAGCAATTCGGCGGGCCGCAGCTTGTCGTTCCAGCGCAGCAGATACGCGCCTGAAAATATGAGTTGAAGCAAGCTTTTGCGAATATCTGCCATACCTTCTCCGGGAACATGACGGAAAAACACTTGGCAGTATAGGAAGATATAGGGTAAAGCTCAAGGGCTTCATGCCGCTGCCCGTAGTTAGCGGGCTTTTTCCGCGCACGGGCGCGCAGGCTCTTGACAGGTGCGGGAGTTTGCCGTATTGAAGCTATCTTTACTGCGATATTGTCGTCATCCCCGTTCGACGGCGCATCGCGCAATGAACTTTTTTGCGGCCTTTACGGCTGCTGCTATTTGCAGATGTGAGGAGTCATTCCGATGAAGACGTTCAGCCCCACCCCCAAAGACATCAACCGCCAGTGGTTCGTGGTTGACGCTCAGGATCAGGTGCTTGGCCGCATGGCTAGCCAGATCGCCCACCGCCTGCGCGGCAAGCACAAGCCGGAATTTGCCCCGCATATGGATAACGGGGACTTTATCGTGGTTGTGAATTGCGAAAAAATCAAAGTCACCGGCAACAAGCTGGCTGACAAGAAATACTACCGGCACTCCGGCTGGGTTGGCGGCCTCAAAACCACCATTCTCGGCGATGTGCTGGCCGACAAGCCTTCCCGCGTCCTGATGGCCGCCGTGAAGGGTATGCTGCCCAAAAATCGCCTGGGCCGCGCCATGCTGAAGAAGCTCAAAATTTACGCCGGGCCTGAACATCCGCACACCGCCCAGAATCCTCAGCCGCTGACGCTGCCGCATTAAGGAGTAGAATGCCATGAGCGAGAAATTTGAATACGGCACCGGCCGTCGCAAGACCGCCACGGCGCGTACCCGCATATATGCCGGTTCCGGTGGCATCATGGTCAACGGGCGTTCCTTTGAGAACTATTTTCCCCGTAAGACCCTGCAGATGATCATTCGCCAGCCCCTGGTGCTTGCCAAGCTGGCCGACAAGCTCGACGTGCGCGTCAACGTGGCTGGCGGTGGTGTGACCGGTCAGGCCGAAGCTGTGCGCCACGGTATTTCCCGGGCTCTTCTGCTGGTAGATCCCGCCCTGCGCCCAGTGCTCAAGAAGGCTGGCTTCCTTACCCGCGACGCCCGCAAGAAAGAACGTAAAAAGTACGGTCTGCGCGCTGCACGCGCCCGGTACCAGTACTCCAAGCGTTAATACCTTTTACGAAAGCCCTGCCTGTCAGGGCTTTCGTATTTTTCCGGCGGGTCGCCTTTGCGGCCCGCCTTTTTTTGCACGCCGCCCCAGTAGCGGGCCTTTTTATGCGGGCTTTTCCCAGTAAAAATGTATGATCTGTGGCTGCCGGCTTCCCGCATGCCCTCAGCCAAAGAGAGTTGCCATGACCGACATGACCAAAGACAGCCTGCCCCCATGCCGTTTGCCTGTCCTTGATTACGCTTACACCCACGAGCAGACGCAGGCCACCACCGGCTATTTTTCCTGTGTGCCGCCAGAGGATCTGGATTTCGAGGCTGCCCTGGAGCGCCTTGAAGCCGCGCCCCTGGATGATTTTCTGCATCTTCACCTGCTCCGTCACCTGAGCGCGCAAAGCGCAGACTACCTGGTCGGGCTTGCGGCATCATGCCGCGATGCGGAAAAGGATGTTTTCGTGCGTCCGGTTCTGGCTGCCCTGTTGCTGGAATGCGCCATTCTTCTGCCGCAGCACGAAAAAGTCTGCGTGGGCTTTCCTGCCGATGCAGCGGCCCGCCTGTCGCATGCCAGTCCTGCGTTGTATCTGCGGGCTGTCTGCCGTTCCGGCATGGCAGATGCAGCGGCCTGGAGCGAGCTGTTCCGAAGCAATATCTGTGAGCATCGTGCGCTGCCGCGCCCGGAAGAAGCGGGCATTCCTCTGCTTTTCAGTCGGGAGAGTATTACGGAAGCCGCCCGGAGCATGGCAGCCGGGGCGGATTCCATAGTTGCGCACCATAAGCGGCCCTATGCCGTAACACCCGCCATATGGCCCCACGCCCCGCAGGCAAAAGCCACGGCGGAACTGGCGGCGCAACGGCGCATGGACGTGCTGGTGCATGTGCCGATGGAGGCTCTGCCCAGAAAGGACGGAACCGTTCCCAATCCCGGCCAGGGAGTCCTGAAAGTCGGCATGGAGCCGCAGCGCATACAGTCTGTCCTTGCGGAAGACCTGGCGGCCCTGCCCACGGCCGTGGGCATGAACAACCATATGGGTTCCGCCCTTACAGGCGATGCGGCCGCCTGCCGCACTGTATGCGCCCATATTGCGGGTACGGGCCTTTTTTTGCTGGACAGTATCACAACGCCCGATTCGCGGCTGGCACAAGAAGCCCGCGCCCAGGGAATTGTAAGCGCAGGGCGTGCTGTTTTTCTTGATACCAACCGCCAGACCCCAGCCATTCTCAAGGCTCTGGATCAGGCGGCAGCCGTCGTGCGCACCCGTGGATACGCCATTGCCATCGGCCATCCCTACGCCGAAACGCTGAGCGCCCTGCGAACCTGGCAGAACAGGGAAAGCGTGGCCCTTGTACCCTTGCGCCGCCTCATATGGAGTCTGGCTTTGGAAAAAGCCGGAGCTTCCCGGGACAGAGCTGCGGACAATACCGCAAAAGAGGTCGAGCGCTGAACGCCCTGCGGGCGCTGAAAAAACTACGCCCGCCGCGAACGCTGCGCCTCAAAGGCTGACACACAGATCCGGCGCCCCCAAAGGCGGCAGCCGCACCGATTTTTCAAATTTGCCTGACGGAACTGCTTCAGTGGGGGGCAGGCTCCGGACGGGCGACGCGCCGCGAGGGGCGCGCGGG
>NZ_JBAIYR010000087.1:0-7168 GCF_036763145.1 Desulfovibrio sp. 1188_IL3213
CTGGCGGCTGCGTGAGCAGACGTTCGCTACGGAGGCGTAAGCGCAGTTTATCTGCGCGGTTAAACGCCGAAGTGAGCGTGCCTTAAACTTTGAGAATGTATATTCTCAAAGTTAATCTGCTCTAGGGCATTACGCTTTGAATGCCCTGTATCCGGGGCAATTACGTTGGAACTGTTCTGGCGGCCGCCCGTCACCAGGGCGCGAACGCGGCTTCAGCCCTTGGCAGAAAGGCTGGCGACTGCAGACAGCAAGGCTTTTGGCTTGCGCCGTCAAGCGCCGCCGTGGGCCTCTTGCGGCTTTGCGATGCGTAGCCGCAAGACCAAAATGCTTCGGAATGGCTTGGCGTTGAAAATGCCCCGGATACGGAACAGTTGCCGTTTGAAATGCTCGGTGCCGGAATTCTGGTTTGCCGTTCCGTTCCGGGCGCATGTTTTGGGTCTGCCGCGAGGGCTATGGACGGTTTTTCGGAGGTCTCGTGTTTGTCGCCATCGGTTTGATGTTTCTGGGCATGCTGGCGGGTTTTCTGCTGCGCGGCAGGCCTCTGGCCGCAGTGCTTTCACGCTGCGTGACCCCCGCCATTGTACTGCTGCTCTTTGCCCTGGGTATTTCTGTGGGCGGCAACCGCACACTCATGAGCGCCCTGCCTGAACTGGGCAGCGCCGCCGTGCTGCTGACCCTGTTCGGCGTGGGCGGTTCCCTTGTCTGCGTGCTGTGCATACGCCGTTTTTTTCGGCAGCCCCCGGAGCCTGAAGCGCTGAAAGCGTTTTGCGCAAGCAGCGCTGCGGGAAATTCCTGCTCCGCGCGCGTCGCCGCTCCTGTGGATTCGGCTGCTGGCGGGAATTCCGCCGGTAAGGGACAGGGTGGTTCACATTCATGAACGGCAGCCTGATGATCCTGTTTTTTTTCGGCGCCGGGGTTTTGCTGGCCCGGCTGGGTGTCGTGCCTGACTACTTCATTGAGCACGACATGACACTTTATGTGTTGTGGGCGCTCATGCTGCTGGTGGGCGTGTCAATGGGAGCGGACAGAAGGCTCGGTGAAATGCTGCGCACGCTGCGGCCCTGCGTGCTGCTGCTGCCTCTTGCCACCACCGTGGGAACCTTCGCGGGGACGGCCCTTGCCAGCCTTTTTCTGGTTTACAGCGCGGCGGAGTGCATGGCCGTGGGGGCGGGTTTTGCCTATTACTCGCTTTCGTCCATCTTCATCACCCAGTACAAGGGGCCGGAACTGGGAACCATCGCTCTTATCAGCAATATCGCCCGCGAACTGATGACCCTGCTTTTTACGCCGCTGCTGGTGCGCTTTTTGGGGCCTACGGCAGCCATAAGCTGCGGCGGGGCCTCCACCCTGGACACCACCCTGCCCGTGATTACCCGCTATGCGGGCAAGCAGTGGATATTCATATCCATTGTGCATGCGCTGGTGCTGGATTTCAGCGTGCCATTCTGGGTGACTTTTTTCTGCGGCATCTAGATCAGATTAACTTTGAGAATATACATTCTCAAAGTTTAAGGCACGCTCACTTCGGCGTTTAACCGCGCAGATAAACTGCGCTTACGCCTCCGTAGCGAACGTCTGCTCACGCAGCCGTCCGAGTAATTTAAAAGTTAAATTGCTCTAAAATGCAATTTTCAGCGAAATTCACGCCATGTTGCGGCGCACTGCACTTTCGTGCAGCGCCAGAGCACGCAACCCGTGAAACGCTCGCGTGGGACAGGCGCTCCCTGTCTGCCCGTAACGCGCTGGGACGAGCGTGTCCTGAAGTTTGGGAAGGCATGTTCTCAAAGGCCGTCTGCGCCAGGTAAGGCCGGTTCCCTTGCCGCAAGCCCGCGCAAAGAGCGGTCTGGGCGCGCCGCCTTGCCAGAACCGTAAAAAACTATAACTATATACACGGAGCCGGAATACAGCCCCTGGAGGATATGTCATGGCCCGTATGCGCTCAGCCAAACAAAAATTGAAGGAATGTATCAACAGCCCCCAATGGCGCGACCATCTGGAAGAAATCGCCCAGGGCGGCCTTGAAAATGTCGGTCCGCTTTTTTCTTTTCTGCTGCTCGGCCCGCAGACCATGCACCGCGCCGCTGTGGCACTGGGGCTGGTAACGGCCCGTCTGGCGGAAAAGCAGCCCGAAGCCGCAAAAAACATCATTCGCCGCCTCATGTGGCATCTGAACGAAGAGTCCGGCAATATCGGATGGGGCATCCCCGACGCCTTTGGCGAAATTCTCGCCGCCAGCCCCCTGCTTGCCAAGGATTTTCACCGCATCCTCGTTTCCTACATCATTGATCTCGGTCACGATGACAACTTTTGCGATCACGACATCCTGCGGCGCTCCTGCTACTGGAGCATCGGACGTCTGGCGCAGGCGCGGCCCGAGCTGTGCCTTGGCGCGCGCAAATGGCTGCTCAAGGGACTGGAGGATCAGGACATCATCTGCCGGGGCATGTCTGCCTGGGCGTTGAGCCAGCTGCCGCCCGACCTTATGGACGCACCGGCCCTGCGGCGTCTGGCTGATGCCGGGCACGAAGAGATGTGTGAGCTTTTCGACGGCAATGATGTGTATGAAAAGAGCGTCAGCCAGCTAGCCGGAGAGGCTCTGGCCAGGCTTTCCGCCTGAGCCTGACGCAGGCAGAGGGTTTGTCGCCTTCCCGCCGCTTCGAAAATTTGCGCTGGATTTTCAGTTCACAGCCATGTCTGGCCCGGACGCACCCACATTACGCGGCCAGGTAGCAAAAAAAGCGTCTCCACTGTGAAACAGGCAGTTTCACAGTGGAGACGCTTTTTTTTCACTCAGCCTTCGATTTTTTTGCTGATGATGCCCTGTTCTTCAAGCTGCCGCATGACCCCCGCGCAGCGGAAAATATCCGCGCCCACGGTTTCCGCTTCCTCCAGCAGACTCATGCTTCCATCGGCATAGGCCAGCAGGTCCATCATGAGGTCTACCTGCTCGTTACAGGAATAGCGGGTGCTCAGCGTGGGATAAAGCCCGCGCTTGCCCAGTTGCGGTTCGCACAGCACCCGGCATTGATAGGTAACGTCTTCTTCAAGTGTTTCCAGTATCTTGCGCATGATTTCAAAGCCGCCCTGAAGCCCTTTTTCCGTGACCAGCGAGCAGTCGTCCAGCGATGTGTGGTATTCGGGAAAGACATGGTACTTGGTGCGCATGACGCTGCACAGCGGCAGGTCAATGCCGGGCGCGCAATACTGGCGTTCATCGCTGCCTCTGTCATGAAAGGTGTAGCGCACGAAGTCCGGAGCAAAGTGCCGCAGCACGTGCAGCGCCGCCCTGTCGGCCAGGGTGTTTCCCTTGCGGCTGGGTACGTAGGAATAGGCGCGGTCGTCGCCCAGGCAGGTCAGGTTAAAGCCCGCGGCCACACGCTGGCGCAGCATCTGGTAATTTTTGCTCAGATAGGTAATGGCTCCGATGGTTTCCGGCACAAAGACAATGCGGTAGGTGTAGCGACGCGGCGCGCTTTGCAGCCAGTGGGCCAGGGCGGTAGCCACCACAGGGCCGGAAAGTTCGTTGTTTGCCATAGAGGGATGGCACACATAGGTGGACAGAAATATTTCTTTTTCGCTCTGCCCCGGCAGCACAAGTTCGCCATAGGAAAGATGCCCAGGCTTTAGAGAGGCCCGTATGACCGCGTGGTATGTGCCTGGTTTGAGCTTCTGGCGCACGTTGTGTTTGAGGCAGAACCCCCAGCGCCTGGCGTAGTAGGACGTAACGTAGGGTATGGCTTCTGGCAGGTCCGGCCGGGAGTGCAGGTGCTCCTGCAGGTCATCCAGCGACAGATGGATGTCCACCGGTTCGGAGTAGCCCACAACGTGCAGGTTGCAGTGGGCAAAGTCCGCAATGACTTCGCCATCCGGCCCGCTGAGCCGCGCCTCGGTGATGTTCCATTCGTCCGGCACGGTCCAGTCGAAAACCGGAGTGCCGGATGGAACTTCATGCAGTTGCAGATCGGGCAGCTCTTCCTTGAGTATGGATAGAGTCTGCCGGACGCCGTTGCCCGTAATGCTGCGGCATATGGGAAAAAGCCGCTGAAGAAAACTGTGCAGATTTGGCATGGGAAAGTCCCTGTGCGCCCCTTGCCCGCCCGATGGAGGCGGACGTGAAAGATACGGAAAGAAGAACAGCCTTTGTGGCCGACATATACTGAAATGGCACTAACGGCATCTCCCCTCCTGCACAGGTGGCGGCTGCATTTGCCGCCCTGGCGCGGCGTTGGCCCCCGTCCGGAACCTTTTTCCCGCGCTTTTCCGCATAATGGCTTCCGCAAGGCTGCGTCTGTTGCGGGCAGGCTTTGCGGCCCGCACCGACAGATCACGCTCTGGAATCCGGCGGGCGGGAACAGATGCTCCCGCGCTCGCGTATCTTCCTGTCATAAAGGACTATACGGGGCATACGGAAGCAAAAAGGACGACTCTTGTCCAGCACTGTTTGCGGCTGCAATCCGGCTGAGACAAAGATTTTTTATACCGGAGAGTTTTATAAGGATAATTTTTTTATTAGCAAGGGCATGGAAGGCTTTTTTCAGGCAGGTGGAAACAAAAAAGCGGCGGGAATGTCCCGCCGCGAAACGCTGGTGAAAGAGCAGATCGTGTTTTTGTTTTTGCCCGCCGGGCATCCCGCCCAAAGGCTCCCGGCCCATTGCCCCCAGCGCGGTGCTTTTGGGCAATAACGCCGCCATTGACTGGCGCGTCAGTCAGCTTTTGTCTGAGGCAGCGTTGCGCTGCTCCCAGGCCACGGTAATAAGCTCATACAGCTTCTTGGAAAGCGCCTTGAGGTCCGGCTTGGTGTACTGGGCATCCGCCCCCACCAGGGTACATTTTTTGGCAAGGCTGTCATTGATCATGGATGAAAATATGGCCACAGGCAGCTTTTTGAGCACCGGGTCTTCCTTGATGCGCTTGCACAGGGCAAGGCCATCCATGGCGGGCATTTCGATGTCTGTGATAATGCCCTGCAAAAAGTCCGAAATGGGCCTGTTTTCCGTCTCGCAGCGGTTACGCACGGTTTGCAGGTAGTCCCAGGCTTCCTGCCCGTTGACGCGCTGTTCCACCTTGAAGCGGCCTTCTTTGTTGAGCAGATCCAGCAGCAGGCTGCGTATGCTGCTGGAGTCGTCCACATGCAGGATCTTGTAGGTTTTGCCGTCGGGCGCGGCCATGTCCGAGGCGTCGAAACGCAGGGCCATGGCGGGGTGCAGTTCCGCCACAATGGCTTCCAGGTCCAGCAGAAAAATGACGCGCTCTTCCAGCCGTACCACCCCGGTTACGGAACTGCGGCTCATGTTCTGCAAAAACTGACCAGGGGCCTCCACATCCGTCCAGCTCAGCCGGTAAATGCGGTTGACGCCGGAAACCAGAAAGCCCGTACACACCCCGTTGAATTCCGTCACGATAACCTTGGCGTCTTCATTGGTGATGGGGGCATTGCCCAGAAAACAGGCCATGTCGATAAGCGGCACGATGCGGCCGTTGCGGTGCAGAAACGCTCCCAGCAAGGCTTTGTGGCGCATTTCCGGCATGGCTGTGACCGGCTGGCGCCGGCCGATTTCAACCACCTTTGCCACGTTAAGCCCGTAGTGAGCCTCGTAGCCGTCCTGATTGACATAGAACTCAACTATTTCAAGTTCATTCGTGCCGGTTTCAAGCAATATGTTGGTCTGCGCCATGAAAGGTACTCCATTGGGCGGGCGGGCCGCCGTGAGATGCCGCATGCCGGAGCTTCGGGCCGAAACTCTCTCCATTGTACACAACTGTACACAGCTTATCGGCCAGGATAAAAAAAGTATTTAGAGCATTTTAACTTTGAAAAAGTGTAAATGCTCTAACGCTGCACGAAAGTGCAACGCGCCACAACGTGGCGTGGAGTCAGCCGAAAATCGCATTTTCAGCTGAATGAAAACTTTGAAATGTGAAACATTTCAAAGTGAATCTGCCCTAGAGCAGTTAACGAATGAAATGAGTTAACTGCTCTGCAAGGATTTTCTTGAAAATCCTTGCCACGAAATGCGAGAAGGCAGGCTTTTGCCTGCCGTAAGCGAGCATTTCAAGTGTGAATTGCTCTAGAGTAATGCGGCATTCTGTCTGTTTAGAGCGGGTTGATAATAAAATTGTTTCGGCGGCTGCCTGAGCACGCGCCCTCCGCCAAGGGCAGCGCGTTTGAGCCGCAGCCCGAAGGGGTTACGGATGGAGGCGGCAGCGTCATGAACTTACGCTGTTGCGCGCCGTAACACTTTGAGAAGACATGTTCTCAAAAATAAAATGCCCTGTACGGAAGAATGCCTGCCATGACAATGCCGCAGTTTTGCAGAAAGTAAAAGCGCCGTTTTGCTGTGCCAGCGGAAAACGCCGCGGTGCAGACAGCCAGCGCCCCTTGCCGTGGCCCGATGGGCGGGCGTTTATGCTTGCCAGGGGGCAGCGGCGGGCTGCTTACATGAAATTTACGGCGATGCGCCGGGCGGCCTGTGGGGCAGGTTTTTGCCTGAAAGGCCGCCCGGACGGTCTGAGTTCTTCAGCGGCCCTCAGCCTTGGGCCATATCGGTAAACAGTCGGGTGGACATGTAGCGTTCGCCCGTATCGCAGGCGAAAGTGACGATGTTTTTGTCTTTCATGTCCGGGCGTGCCGCCACCTGCAGGGCTGCGCGCACGTTGGCCCCGGTGGATATGCCCGCCACAATGCCCTGCCGCATGAGCAGGCGCGCCGTGTCCAGAGCCTCTTCACCGTCGGCCAGCAGGACTTCGTCCAGCAGCGAACGGTCGAGAATGTCGGGGATAAAGCCCGCGCCGATACCCTGAATCAGGTGAGGGGATGCCTTGCCCCCGGAAATGACCGGGGAGGCGGCAGGCTCAACGGCAATGACCCTGAAGCCGGGAATGCGCTCTTTAAGAAAGCGCCCCGCGCCCGTGATGGATGAACCGGAGCCGACGCCGGCCACCAGCACGTCCATTTTGCCGACGCTGTCGCTGTATATTTCCGGGCCGGTGGTTTTGTAATGGGCCTGCACAGCTTCGGGATTGGTGAACTGGCCGGGGATAAAGCCGCCCTGTTCCTCAGCGATGCGGCGGGCCTCTTCCACGGCGCCGGTCATGCCTTTGGCGGCAGGGGTGAGCACCAGTTCCGCGCCAAGGCCCTTGAGCAGGTTGCGCCTTTCAAGGCTCATGG
>NZ_JBAIYR010000088.1:0-7147 GCF_036763145.1 Desulfovibrio sp. 1188_IL3213
CAACTGCTCACGGGCAGCGTGGCGAACCCCTATGACGGCTGGTTTACCGCCGCCGGCCAGCAGGTTCCTTTTCCCTGCGGCGAAGACTGCCATGTGGATGAGGTGGTGCGTTTCCTGCTTGAAGAGGCGCGGCATCTGCCGTCGTTTTGCGCGGCCTGTCCACGCCTGGGGCGCAGGGGTGAGGAGTTCGTCTCTATGGTACGCGAGTGCGGCATCAAGGGCCAGTGCGGGCCGAACTCCGCGGCGTCGTTTATGGAATTTCTGTTGCATTACGCCACCCCCTATACCCGCGTGATGGGCGAGCGCCTTTTGAAGGAAAAGCTGGACAGGATGCCCATTCACGAGCGCGGCGCGGCAGACCGCCTGCTCAAGAAGGTGCGGGCGGGCTGTATGGACGAATTCATCTGACGGCATCCCGCCGCAGGTGTTGCGATTGTTGCGGGCTGCCGCATGGCAGCCCGGGGCCTTTTGCAAAGCGTCCAGCCTTGAAAAGCTGGACGCTTTGCATGGGGCTGCGCTTTTTCCGGCGTATTGCCTTGTCGTGGGAGCGACAGTTTTTTCACGGAATTTGCTGCCGCCCGCCCGCAGGGCGCTTTGCCGGTGTTTTGTCATTTTGTCAGGATATTTGACGCGGACGCTGGGGCGGGGTAAGTGTTGTAAAAGGTTTATTTTAGAGTAATTTTGCTTTAAAACTGCTCGCACGGCCGCGAAAGCGGGAGTGCGGCACGAAGGCGCAAGCGTACGCTATTTGCTGGCAAGCGTCCTAGAGCAGATTAACTTTGAAAATGTACATTTTCAAAGTTTAAGACACGCTCTCTTCGGCGTTTAACCGCGCAAATAAATTGCGCTTACGCCTTCGCGGCGGGCGACTGCTCACGCAGCCGCCAGAGCAATTTCAAAGTGAAATTGCTCTAGTGAGCGTCTTAAACCTTTGGGAATGCAAATTCTCAAAGTGAAAATGCTCCAGAGCAGCTTACGAATGAAGTGAGTTAACTGCTCTGCAAGGATTTTCAGGAAGATCCTTGCCACGAAATGCGAGCAGGCAGGCTTTTGCCCGCCGTCGCGAGCATTTCAAGTGTTAAATGCTCTAGAGCAATTTAACTTTTAAATTGCTCGGACGGCTGCGTGAGCAGACGTTCGCTACGGAGGCGTAAGCGCAGTTTATCTGCGCGGTTAAACGCCGAAGTGAGCGTGCCTTAAACTTTGAGAATGTATATTCTCAAAGTTAATCTGCTCTAGCGGGCGCATGGCTTTGGACGATACAGCTTGAAAGAGACCGCAGTATGCCATGCCTGAACAGGCGTGGGGCTTTGTGCGGGCATGCCCGTGTTCACAAACGGCCGGGCGCGCGCGGCGGCAGTGTTTGCCCGCGCAGGGCATGATTTTCTGCAAAACGGGACGCTGCCGGCAGGTTTCTGCGGCCCTGTTTTCTGCGGCATGGTTTTCCTTTGTGCTTTCCCCTTGCCAAAGGTTTAAAGAAGCGCTATATAGCTTGCCCTTGTGCGATATGTTTTCGCGCCAGAGGAAAAACGCGCGGGCGTCCGGCGGTGATTCTGCCGGATTATGCCGCGTTCCATGAGGTAGCTGTCATGAAAAAAGATATCCATCCCAAAGTGTTCAACGCCACCATCACCTGCGCTTGCGGTAATGAAGAAAACGTGCTCTCCACCAAGGGTGAGCAGGTGAACGTGGAAGTGTGCTCCGCTTGCCATCCGTTTTTCACCGGCAAGCAGCGCTTCCTTGACACGGCTGGCCGCATTGACCGCTTCCGTAAAAAGTACGCCAAGTTTGAGCAGAAGTAATCGCGGGCGGCAGACCATGCCGCACATGAGCGACGCACGGCAGGGAGCGCCACGCAAGGCCGCAGGGGCAAAGCCCCGGTGGGTCACGATGGCGCTTTGTGCTTTGACGTCGGCTTGCCCTACGGTTGGCGGACAGGCCGTCATGGAAGGCGTGATGATGCGCAACGGCGATGCCTATGGCCTTGCCGTGCGTCAGGCGGACGGGAGCATTCTCGCCCGTCGTCTGCCGTGGTTTTCGCTGCTGCGCCGCCCCTGGCTCAAAAAGCCTTTTCTGCGGGGCTTTCCCATTCTGCTTGAAACACTGGTTAATGGCATCAAGGCGCTTAATCGCTCTGTGGAGGCCGTGGCCCAGGGGCAGGAAGAGGAAATTTCAGGCTGGCATCTGGTGCTGACGCTTGCGGCAGCCCTGCTTATGGCTATCGGCCTTTTTGTGGTTGTGCCGCATCTGATGTCGCTGCTTATGCTGTGGCTGCATCTGGGCGGTGATGTGGAAGGCTTGAGCTTCCATTTGTGGGACGGCTTTTTCAAGTGCTGCATTTTTATGGGCTATATCAAGGCTATTTCGTATGTGCCTGATATCCGTCGGGTTTTTCAGTATCACGGGGCCGAACACAAAACCATACACGCCTTCGAATCCGGAGGCCGGGTTGACGCGGCACACGCTGCCCGCATGAGCCGTTTGCATCCACGTTGCGGCACGACATTTCTGCTTTTCGTCATCTGCATATCCATTGTGCTGCACGCAGTGCTCGTACCCGTGCTGCTGGCCCTGCATACGCCGCAAAGCGCCGTTGCCAAGCATGCATTGACCATATTTTTCAAGCTGTTGCTCATGGCGCCCATCAGCGCCCTGGCGTATGAGCTTATCCGCTATGCCGCGCGTTTGCCCGAAGGGCCGTTGGCCCATGTGTTACGCGCGCCGGGCCTGGCCTTGCAAAAACTGACCACCTATGAGCCTGACGAAAGCCAGCTTGAGGTGGCGGTGGTTGCCCTGCGTGAGGCGTTGGGTCCTGAAGGCGGAGAGCGGGTGCATGCCGTACCCTACGACAGGCAATAGCCAGTGCCGCTGCAAAGCGGCTGCCGCGCGGTTCGGTTTAGAGCAGATCAGCTTTGCGAATGGACATTTTCAAAGTTCAAGGCACGATTGCTTCGGCGCGTAACAGCGCAAATACATTGAGCTTGCCCACGCAGTCGCCAGAGCGTTTTCAAAGTGAAACTGCTCTGAAAAGTCAGCGCATGGCCGCCGTCCGCGCGGGCCACAAGGCCGGCCCTGCGCCGGAATATATTGAAAATATGACACCCTCGCGAAAGCGTCCTGCCTGTGCGGTTGGGGCGGTTCGTCGCCGCATGAATTGTTTTTGTCCACTGCCAGTCGGAGACTTTTATGTTCGCCAAATTGGAAGGTCTGGAAAAGAAATATCTGGAGCTTGAAGAGGCCCTTGCCCAGCCTGATGTTTTCAATGATCAGGACCAGTACCGCAAGCTGACCAAAGCCCACGCCGATCTGAGCGATGTGGTGGAGCTTTTTCGCCGTCATCGCGCGCTGAGCGAAGAACTGGCCGAAAACAGGCAGCTGCTGCATGACGAAGACCCCGAAATCCGCGCCATGGCGCAGGAAGAAGTGCACCGGGGCGAAGCCCAGTTGCCGGGTCTTGAGCATGAGCTGAAGGTTATGCTGCTGCCCAGCGACCCTCTGGACGAAAAAAATACCATTCTTGAAATCCGCGCCGGTACGGGTGGCGAAGAGGCTGCCCTGTTTGCGGCGGATCTTTTCCGCATGTATACGCGCTATGCCGAGCTTAAAAACTGGAAGGTGGAGATCATGAGTGAGTCCCCTTCCGAAAACGGCGGCTACAAGGAAGTCATCTGCCTTATCGCTGGCGACCGTGTATACAGCCACCTCAAGTTTGAGGCGGGAACCCACCGTGTGCAGCGCGTGCCGGCCACTGAGGCGCAAGGCCGCATTCATACTTCTGCCGCCACCGTGGCTGTCATGCCCGAAGCCGAAGAAGTGGACGTGGAAATCCGCCCCGACGACCTGCGCATTGATATTTACCGGGCCTCCGGTGCGGGCGGCCAGCACGTCAACAAGACGGAATCGGCGGTGCGCATCACCCACCTGCCCACCAATACCGTGGTGACCTGTCAGGACGAACGCTCGCAGCATAAAAACAAGGCCCGTGCCATGAAGGTGCTTGCCTCGCGTATCCTTGCCGCCGAACGTGAACGCCAGAATTCCGAACTTTCGGCGGACCGCAAGGCGCAGGTCGGCTCCGGCGACCGGTCGGAGCGCATCCGCACCTACAATTTCCCGCAGGGCCGCTGCACAGACCACCGCATAAACCTGACCCTGTATTCTCTGGACAGGATTATGGAAGGCGAGCTTGAATCGCTGGTGGAAGCCCTTGGCACGGCCGCCCAGGCCGAAGCCCTCAAGGCCCAGGCCGAGTAGGGCCTGTTGAAAAAAATCTGTCTGCATGCAAACAGCCCGCCTAGGCGGGCTGTTTTTCTGTCTGAAGAAACGCTGTGCAGAGCCTTGGGGGATGCCGTCAGGCGCGCAGGGTTTCAATAAGGCGTTCCAAAGCCGTGGTCTGTTCCAGCAGCGCGCGGATCCTTGTGGTGGACTGCGCCATGCTGGCCGCCGTCTGCACGGCAATGCGGTTCACGTCTTCAATGCTCCTGTTGATTTCCTCGCTGGTGGCGGACTGCTCTGCCGAGGCTGTGGCAATGGAACTGATCTGGTCCCTGGTTCTGTCCGACAGGTCAACGATGGCTTGCAGGGCCACTCCCGATGTTTTGGCAAGCTCCGTGGCGGCGGCCATGTCGGCCACGGTGGCGTCCACGGTGCTGGCATTTATTCTGCTTTCTTCCTGAATGCCGGAAAGCACCGCCGCCACCTCCTTGGTGGCGCCCATGGTTTTTTCCGCCAGCTTGCGCACTTCATCGGCCACCACGGCAAAACCACGTCCGGCTTCACCGGCACGGGCCGCCTCAATGGCTGCGTTGAGCGCCAGCAGGTTGGTCTGGTCAGCGATGTCCGAAATAACGGTCATTACCTTGTCGATATCCTGCATGCGCGTGCCCAGTCGGCCCATGGCGGCTTTCAGTTCGCTGGTGTCTTCCTGCACCTTGCTGATGCGGCGCTCTACGGCCGTAACCTGGGCCGCGCCGTTCTGGGCCTCTTCTCTGGCGTTGCCGGCGATGTGCTCGGCATCGGAGCTGTTTCTGGCGACTTCCAGAACGGTGGCGTTCATTTCCTCCATAGCGACAGCCGCGGAAGCAAGGCGGTCAGACTGGTGGTGGGCGTCTTTGTCGGCCTGGAGCAGATGGACGGAGATTTCCTGCGATACGGAAGACAGCACCGTCACCGCCTCGCTGATGCGGTCCGCAGCCATGACCATGCCGTCCCGCCGGGCCTGTTCGGCCTGCTTGCGGGCCTCCACGGATTCCGCTGTGGCCTGACGGGCTTTTTCGGTTTCTTCCTGCGCTGTGGCCGTGGCGGCGTCGGCGGTGGCGATCATGTTTTTTATGGCGGCCAGCATGCCGTTAAGGGCCTTGGTCAGGGTGGCGAACTCGTCGTTTCTGACCATGACCAGTTCGGCGTGCAGTTCGCCGTTTGCCACCTGCTGGGCAAAGTCCACGGTGCGGCGCAGGGGAACGGTGATGTCCAGCACAATGCGCCAGGCCAGCAGCAGGGTTGCCAAAAGTATGGCAACGGCACTGCCTGTTGTGACGTAAAAATCATTGCGCGCCTGCGTTGCCAGGCTGGCGGCCAGAGAACCCAACGCGGCGCTCATGGCTGTTTCTACCTGGTGCAGGGCATCAATAAAGGCTGTGGATGCGGCGAACCATGTTTGGGAATCGCCCTCAAGCCGGGCCGCATCCGCGCTGTCCAGGGCCAGTTGGCGGAGTTTTTCCACCTTTTCACGCAGGGGAGCCGCCTGCTGGGCGTACACCCGGGCCACTGCGGGGCTGGCCTGCGCCAGCGACCGCTTTAGAAATTCGTTTTGCAGGGCCACGCGCTCAAGCCATGCCTTGTACAGCGGCTTGGTAAACGTGCCGGCCGAAAGGGCCGCGTTGAGGGTGGCGCGCTCCTGACCGGTAAATTCCTTGGCGGCCACAAGGTCAAAATACTGCACGGCCTGCATGTAGACGGTCAGGTTTTCGCTGAACTGCAAAACCACCTGCAAGGCCGTTTGCAGTTGTTCCACGGTTCCGGAATACTCAGTGATGATATCCCCGGCGGGTACGGACAGCGAATCAATGCGGGCTGCCAGGGCATCAAGGGCATCAAGCCGGACAAACAACGGGGCAAAGGATTTCTTTACGGCAACGACGGCCTCCGCCGAACCCAGAGAGGCGATCTTTTTTTCCAGTTCCGCGCGGGCGGATCTGGTGGCGCCGCGCTGTTCGCGCAGTTCCCGCGCAAAGGCCGTTCCCTTGCTGCCCGTAAAACCTGCGGAAAGGCCGCGTTCTTTTTGCAGTTCGTGAATCAGGTTGCCCCCTGCTGAGGAGAGTGCCACGCTTTCCGTCACCGAGGTCATGGCCCGGTATTGAGCATAGGCGGTAAGGGCATTGTTGACGGACAGAACAAGCAAAGCCAGCAGCGGCAGTGCAAGGAGAACCACAAGCTTTGTCCGCACGCGAATGTTTTTGAGCATACCCCGCCCCCGAGGATTTGATGTCCGGCAACGTCGTCGGCGCGTGCCGCAAACTGTTTTTGGCCACAAGAAAGGCCTTCCCCTCTTTACCGAATATTACGCTTATCGGCATAATGGGGAAAAGAGCATGGGGGGTCAATAGAAAATAAGGTGCGCAGGGCGCACCGCCAGACTCAAGGCTGGGTAACGCGGCAAAGCCGCGGTGTTGGCATGTGGCGCTGTGGCAAGAGGGCGGTGCGACGGGGTTCTGCGGGCAAAGGCGTGATGCCGTTTCGCTTTGAAGCAGCCCGGACTGCTGGGTGAGCAGGCGGCCGCCATGAAAGCGTGGGCGCTTTTGCGCACGCCGTTCCGCGCCGTAGTGAGGTTCTGGAGCTTTGAGGGTGTATATATTCAAGGTTCTGCTGCGCTAATCACCCACGACAAATGAACCGGGATACAGGATGCTGAAAATCTCAAGCTGCTTTTGCGCGCCGAACGAATCCGGCCACGGCCCGGCCTGCACGTTCCACATATTGTTGCTGCCGTAGCGTATGCGGCTCTTGTGTCCGGCCTTGGCCAGGGTCCGCGTCAGGCGGTCGGCATTGTCCTTGTTGGCGAAAGCCCCCACCTGTACATAGTAGGCCCCTGTAAAGTCGCCGTCGTCGCGCAGTTGCGGCACGCCGCCCAGGCTCTGGATGCGCACCC
>NZ_JBAIYR010000089.1:0-7134 GCF_036763145.1 Desulfovibrio sp. 1188_IL3213
CAAGGCGCGATTACCGTCACCGCCAGCGACGGCGAGGCCCTGCTGGCCGCTGACGGCAGCAATGAAGTGACCGGCAGGAATGTGGACATCTCCGGCTCCACCTCAGGCCTCAACGCCAGCGGCGTGGGCAGCAATACCGTCACGGGTACAGGCGGCAGCATCACCATCAAGGGCGATTCCTCCGCCGTTTTCGCAGGCAATAACACCGGCAATACCAGCAGTGACGTGCATGTGGGCAACAAGATTATCGGCGAAGGCGACACCGCCATCACCATCGAAGGCGGCACGACCGGCATGAACGCAACAGGCGGGGGCCGCAACGAAGTGTCCGGCACGGGCAGCAACGTCGTCACCGTCACGGGCGGGTTAGACGGCATGTCCGCTGACGGCGCTCTTTCCGCCAACAGCATCGTGGCTGATGAAGGCACGGTAGACGTCTCAGGACAATACGCCGTGTCTGCCACCAGCGGCGGGGCCAACTATATTATCGGCAAGGATATCAATATTGCCGGAGCCAGGCAGGAAGCGTCCCCCACTGGCCCGCCGACGGAAGGAGCAGGGATGTTTGTGTCCAATGGTGGCGACAACCAGATTACTGCGACCGATGGCGGCACCGTACATATCTCGGGGTCCCGGGGTATGGATGTTACAGGGCACGGTACCAATGACGTCTCCATTGACGGACACGGCAGCATAAACGTTGCAGGTGAGCTTTACGGCATGCAGGCCAACGGAGCCAGCAGCGCCAACAGCATCAGCCTTGATTCCGGCAGTGTGAGCGTAGCGGCCAATTATGCGGCGGATATAACCAATTATGCTACGGCCATGTCTGCCCTGAACGGCGGTCATAACGAAATCAACAGCGACGGTTCGGTGATAGTGTCCATCACCGCCACGGCAGCAGCGGCTGGTAACGCCATCGCCATGTGGGCCAAGGGCGGCGGTTCGCTGAACATCATCAACGGCGGCCAGGGCAGCAGCGTGAATATCACCGCGCAGGGCAGTCAGGACGGTCAGAACATGGCCCTTAGCGCCAATGACGGCGGCAGGAATGAAATTTCCCTGGGCGCCGGCAGTCAGGTGACAATTCAGGGCAGTGTCAGCACCGACGGCAATGCGGCCAGTGAAAACAAGATTGTTGTTTTCGGTTCCGGCAATACAGTGACTGTATCTGGCAGCGTTGCGCAGGGCAGCCTCAACATCGTGGCCGATGCCGACAATACCTTTACCCTGGTTCTTCAGGCGAGCAGCATTGGCGAATTTGCCAGCCGTTACGCCGATTGGCTCAACGGCCTGACCGACCTTGATTTCTTCGCAGGACTGACTTCGATCCAGTTCCAGTTGGACGGCGAGTGGTCCGGTGCGGACGAAGCCGCCCTGCGGGACGCCCTTTCCGGCTTTCTGGACAAGGTGGATGGCGACAAGGTGTCTTTCACCGGCAGCCATGACGCACAGCCAGAATCGTATGCCGCCGCATTTGAAGATGCCCAGCCCGGCCACGACGGCCCCGGCGCTCATGACGCCAGTGATGATTATGATCCGCTGAACCATGATGTTGACGTCAGCGCGTACCCCACACTGCTCTTTTCCAGCGATGGCAGCGACATCCTCGAAGGCGACGCCCACCTGTACGATGATTCAATGCTTGCCAACTACCACGAAACCGGCCTGTCGGAAGCCGCCCCGGCCGCGGCTTCGGGCAGCCAGCAGGACGACAGCGCTTCCGGGCAGCCCCTTGCCGGAATGGACGACATGTTGCGCGAAGGCGATGACAGCCTGGACAGCGTGCTTCAGCCCGGCCCCGCGGCAGGCGGACACACTGACGGGCATGAGGTTGAAGCCATCGGCATCATTGACCTGACCAACAAGGATGCCCTGAAGAACATCTCCCTGCCCACAGCCTCTGAGGCGCAGCCGCAGGCTTCATACAACGGGGATCACGGCCCCAGAGCTGCCGAGCCGGAAATGCCCGTTGGGGATGTATCGGGCGAGGTGGCCCGGCAAATGGTGGAAAACTGCTAAACCCAGCGGCTGCGCACAGCCCGAACCAGAGAGAACCCGGCGCGCAACGCGCGCCGGGTTCTCTCTTTTCTGCCGAAAATGTGATTTTTGGCAGAATCCACGCCATGTTGTGGCGCGCCGCACTTTCGTGCAGCGTTAGACAGTGTCGTCACGAGCGCCTTTTCCGGTATCTCTGCGTCGAATTTCGCCTTTTATTCCGGTTGAGTGCCATAAGAGTACGCTCCCTGCATAAAAGGTTCGCTCTCCTTGATATACCAAGGAAATTCATCTCGTGATGGCACTCTACATCTAGGGCATTTACACTTTTTCAAAGTTAACACGCCCTAGGCAAAGCCGAAATTCATGAGCGTATGCCGGGCCATGACATATTTTGAAAGCGACAACTGCGTAAACTGCATGCCCGAAAGCAGACCCTCCACCACAGCAGGCAGAAAACTGTCGTATTTAAGCTCCAGAATGGTCAGGCCGTCCGTGCAGACGGGAACCGACACTGCGGAACCCGGCGTGGAAGCCCGCAAACCGGAATCAAAAGTAATCCTCACGTTGCCCGGCACATAGCTGAAGGCTTCCCGCTCGTAGATGACGGTCACCACCGGGCGCAGGCGATTGGCGCAGTGCAGGCGGTAAAACGCCTCCCACACTTCGTCGTTTTGTGCGGCGGCAACGCTCATGTCTCCGGCGCAAAGCCTGTGATACTGGTCTGCTGATACCTTGGCGTGCAGTTTCAGTCCCAGTTCGCCCTCTTTGTGCTTGCGCTCCAGGTGTATGGGGTCAAGCTGATTATTGTACCAGCGCATGCGCCATTTGTCGCGCGTGAAGACGCCACTTTGTTTTTCATGCAGGGCAGTGTCATAGATGTCGTCAAAGTACAGGCTGCTGATAAGGTATTTCCCGTTGGAATGTCTGTCGCGCTGGAGCAGGCACGACACGCGCTGGCGCAAAATGGCAGTATTATCCGGCGACAGGTAATATTTTCGTTCGTATCTGAATTGTTTTTTCCGCATATTTGCGACCCCGCAAAAGAAAGTACCCTTAGAAAGTACCCTTGATGATACTGCTCGAAAAGCCAATGAATTGGCGTTCAGCTTGGCGTAATATGTTGACCTGAAAACGCAATAACTATAGAATATTTTTTTATGCAAGCATAGTCCGTGCTCGTGCCTTGTGCGCAGTGCCTTTTTTACACGCGGCGTACAGCTGGCTGCGCAGCGGACATGCCCCCCCATTGCAGGAAAACACGCGGAAGTATGCGAACGACCATAGTATGCCTGTTTCTGGCTGTAGCGCTGGCATGCGTTGCGGCATCCCTTCTTTTGCCTTCAGGGCTTTCAGGCTTGTCTGCGCCTTCCGGCAGGGAAAGCCTGCGCGAAATCGTTGGCTACACGATACAGCAGGAAAAGGAAAGGATCGAAAGGCCCGTCTTTGATCCCTCCGTCCATTTCCATACGGAATCAGTGCGTGTGAAACTTGCCTGCGGACGGCCTGATGCGCAAATATTCTATACTGTGGACGGCTCCACACCCACCAGGAACAGCACCGCATATACAGGCCCCCTTCATCTCGTTCCCGAACACGGCAGAACCTGCATTGTCGTCAAGGCCTTGGCGGTGGTTGACGGGCAGGAAAGCGCTGTCAGCACGCATAGCTACTTTATTGAGCCGGGCGTTCGTTCGCGTTACGGTTCCTACATTTTTTCCCTGTCTACACAAGATGACAATCTGTACGGGCATGAGACCGGCATCCTTGTGCCGGGCAGGCTGCGGGCTGAATCCGTGCAGAGGCATCCTGAAAAGGACGAAAACGCCCACGACGCCAACTATAAAGGCCGGGGCCGTGCCTGGGAGCGGCCGGTGGATGTGGAAGTTTTTAATCCGGATGGCGTCCGCCTGCTGTCGCAAAAAGCCGGATTGCGTGTTTTCGGCGGTGTGTCGCGGCATTATCCGCAAAAATCACTGCGCCTTACGGCCCGCAAGACCTATGATCCGGCGGCGGGAAAATTCAAGTATCCCTTTTTTGCCGAGCTGGCCCATGAAGATGCCGCCTTTCCTGTGCTTTCCTATGATGCCCTGACGTTGAGCAGTGGAGGGCAGGATCTTTATGATGCGCAGATCCGTACACCTCTGATCGCACGTATTGCCGCCCGGGCCGGATACCCGTGGGTGTCACCAGTGCATTCCGCCGCCGTGTACCTCAATGGCGGCTATTACGGTCATTCTTATCTGACAGTGAGAATGGATGACAGCCTGCTCGAGAGTTTTTTCAATCGTCCTCGCGAAGATTTTGCCACATTTAATGGCGGCGTGAAGAGGCTGCGCTCTTCGCCAAAATACCCGGAACTTTTGAACTGGCGCATGATCAAGGGCTTCAGGGCGTTAACAAGGCGTTGCGAAGTCGAGCCGATGAGTGAAAACCTCTATGCTGCCATTGCAAAGCAGATAGATGTTGATGATTTGCTATTATATTATGCCATCGAAGCCTATATAGACAACAGGGAATGGCTGCACGACGACCAGAACAATATTAAAGTGTGGCGCTATGTGGGGGATGACAGAGTTCAAGGATGCGGGCTTGATGGCCGCTGGCGCTATGTGCTGTATGATATGGATGTTTCTGCCATGAGCCCCTGGGGTGGTGCAACACCCCCTTCCAATCCCACTCTGGAGCGCGCGCTGGCGGCAAGCCCTGTCTTTGCCTCTCTGCTGGAGCGCCCGGAATCGGCAGCACAGTTTGCCAATAATATTTGTGATATGGCTTTTGTTCACTACGCTGAAGGCAATGTGCGGCAGGTCATGCAGGAACTGAACGGCATAAGCCTTGGTGAAGTTGAGCATGCGGCGCGCCACGGCGTGTATAATCCGCCCGGCCTGCAAGAAACCATTGCCAGGGGCCGTGAAAATATTCTTACGTTTTTCCGGGAACGCCCGGAACATGCGCTCAATGAACTGCGCCGCATTCTGGGCTATACCGACCTTTACCATGTAACGGTGGAGGGTTCGGCCCGCCTGAACACCATCAGCCGTCCCGATCCTGAAGGATGGTA
Source organism: Desulfovibrio sp. 1188_IL3213 (assembly GCF_036763145.1). Lineage (NCBI taxonomy): Bacteria > Pseudomonadati > Thermodesulfobacteriota > Desulfovibrionia > Desulfovibrionales > Desulfovibrionaceae > Desulfovibrio > Desulfovibrio sp. 1188_IL3213. The sequence goes on from NZ_JBAIYR010000089.1 coordinate 5,063, forward strand.
TTTCGTTGAAAATTCCGTTGAGGTTGCCGCTGTTCTGCCGCCGGACAAGGCCGTGCGGCATTGGGAAGTGAACGGGCAGATCAGACAGGGGAGCAGGATCACGCTTTCCGGGCGCGACGCGGCGGAGGGGCAGGTGCGGGTCAAGCTCGTGACGGAAGATTGCCCACCGCCTCTGGTGCTTGAAAATGCCTATGACCACGGTCATGTCTGCGGTTTTTCAGTGCGCAATACCACAGGCAGCCCGTTTGAAGCGCAGGGCCTGTACCTGAGCGACAGGCTGGGCAAACCCCAGAAGTATGAGTTGTCCGGCGTGGTTTTTAATCCGGGTGAAGCGGTTCCTTTTGTGGGCAAGGGCGCGCGGCATATCTCCGCCCTGAAGAAAATGCAGGTAAATTTCAAGCCCGTGCAGGGTGAAACCATTTATCTGCGCAACAGGGACGGGCAGATCTTGTCCTCTATTACTGTGGAATAACCTTTACCATGTTCTGCATGATGCCGGTGATGTATGACTGAAGAGCTTCGCAAGGTCCTGCTTCTGTTTTCGCAGCAGGAAACGCTGACCATGTTTTCTCTGGCTGTGACAATGGCTGTTGCCCTTGGTTGCGGGCTTGCCATCTATCTGCTGTACCGCTTTTTTTATCGCGGCATTGTATATAATGAAAATTTCGGCGTTCTCATCCTTATTGTCAGCGGCATAACCGCCTTTATCATCATCACCATCGGCACGAACTTTGTTCTGTCGCTGGGTATGGTCGGGGCGCTGTCCATTGTGCGTTTTCGCGCTCCCATCAAAGACCCGCTGGATGTGGGCTTTCTGTACTGGAGCATCGCCGCAGGACTTACCGCCGGGGCAAGGCTCTATATGGTCGCCATTTTCGGTACGGCGGTCATCGGCCTTGTGTACATTGCCATGACTTTTGTTCACAGGGATTCACGGACATTTCTGCTCATCCTGCGCTATGCCCCCGAGGCTGAGGAGCGGGTGAGCGTCCTGTTGCAAAAAATGAAGTGCAAGCTGAAAAACAAGAGCGTTTCGCGAGGAGCCACGGAGCTGACCCTTGAGGTCAAGGTCAGGAAGGGCCGTATAGAATTTATGGATGCGTTTACCGCGGCGGACTTTGTGGACAGCGCCACCCTGGTGGAATATAACGGAACCTATTCGTAAAACAATTTTTTGTGCGGGCAGTGCGTTTGGCGGCGTAATCCGCGGTATTGAAAATATGGCTCAGGGGCATAAAATTCTCCACACTCGTGGAGGGTTTTATGCCCCTTTTTGTGGCGGGCAGCTACTGTCACCGTATGATTTTTTGGCCCAGTGGAGCGTGTTTTCCATGCTACTTTGCATGGATGCATGGTTTGTGCTCATGATTGAGACAACAAATGCGGTATTGTGCATTGCTCATGCCCTGTCAGCACGTCAATGCGCTGCGAAGCTGTGCCGATGTTGAACCGCAGATGCTTTCTTGCCGTCAGATGAATGGGCGTTGTCCGCCTTGTTGCGGCACTATGCGGTCCTTTGCTTTTGCGGAAAAAAGCGGGCATAAAAAAGCAGTAATCCATACTGATAATACAAGGCACAGGCTAGGTTATGAAGCGTTCACGACGTATGTTTCTTATGGGGGCCGGGGCTGCGGGCCTGTCGGCCGTGGCGGGCGGCAGTGATGCACTGGCTGCCGCAAATGACGGCGCTTCCGGCGGCACGCGGTACGCCACGTTGCTGGAGCTTGAAAAATGTATCGGTTGCGGCGCATGCGTGCAGGGCTGCCGCGAGCGTAACGAAGCGCGGTATCCGGTGGTGAACGGGGCCATGCCCGACCTCTTTCCTCCGGGTACAAAGACCGAAGACTGGTCGCAGCGGCAGGATGTGGACGACAGGCTTACCCCCTATAACTGGCTGTATATTGAAACCGTGACCGTGCAGAAAAACGGCCAAAATCTTGACCTGCACGTGCCGCGCCGGTGTATGCACTGCACCAATCCGCCCTGCGCCAACCTTTGCCCCTGGGGAGCGTGCAGCAGCGATCCGCAGACCGGCACCGTGAACATCAGCCCGGCAACCTGCCTTGGCGGGG
>NZ_JBAIYR010000090.1:0-7112 GCF_036763145.1 Desulfovibrio sp. 1188_IL3213
CCGTTGCGGAAGCTTGCGGCCCACGTCGAAAAACCTTCACCTATACCCTGCACGGCGGTTACGGTCCCGATCTCATGCGCGAGGTCCTGCGCTACGGCCGTCTGGCCGCAGCCCTGGCCGCCAGTGAAAATTTTGACGTCATCCACGCCCACGACTGGATGACCTACCCCGCGGGCATGCTGACAAAAAGCCTGACAGGCAAGCCCCTTGTGGTTCACATTCACGCCACGGAATACGACCGCAGCGGCCACAATATCAACGAAGAGGTAGCAGGCGTGGAGCGTGCGGGCATGCTGGCCGCCGATGTGGTGGTGGCCGTGAGCCGCCTTACCCGCAAAACCGTTATCGAGCGCTACGGCATCCCGCCGGAAAAAGTAGTGGTGGTACACAATGCCGTGGCCCGTCACGAGGCGCGGCGGCGCTATCCTGTTCCTCCGCGCATCCGGCATGAAAAGCGCGTGCTGTTTCTGGGCCGCGTAACCTTTCAGAAAGGGCCGGAATATTTCATGGAAGCGGCGCGCCTTGTGCTGCAAAAAATCCCTGAGGCCCGCTTTTTCATGGCCGGCAGCGGCGACATGCTGCCACGGCTCATCCGCCGGGCGGGCCAGCTGCGCATGGGCAGCCGCTTTCACTTTGCCGGCTTTTTGCGCGGTGAAGAGGTGGACCGCATGTTCGCCCTGAGCGACCTGTACGTCATGCCCTCGGTTTCCGAACCTTTCGGCATCACGCCGCTTGAGGCCATGCTCTATGACGTGCCCGTGCTGCTTTCGCGCCAGTCCGGCGTGTCTGAAGTGCTGGAACATGCCCTTAAGGCCGACTTCTGGGACACCCGCGACATGGCCGACAAAATCTGCGCCGTGCTGCGCTACCCCTGCCTTGCCGCCGAACTGGTGAAAAACTGCCGCGAAGAAATGAAGTCCATCCGCTGGGAAAACGCCGCCGACCAGTTGCTGGTCATTTACCGCAACGTACAGGGAGGTCACTGATGCCAGCCCTCTGCTTCTGCTACGAGGTTCACGAACCTTACCAATTGCGCCGCTATACCGTCTTTGACATGGGGCAGAACTCCATCTACGAGGACGACGACCATAACTGCGAAGCCCTCCTGCGCGCGGCCCGCCTGTGCTACCTGCCCGCCAACGAGTTGATGCTCAGGCTCATCCGCCGCTACGACGGAGCCTTTCGCCTGTCTTTTTCCATTTCCGGCGTTGCCCTCGACCTTTTCGAGCAATACACCCCCGAAGTGCTGGAAAGCTTCACGGCCCTGGCACGGACGGGCTGCGTGGAATTTGTGGCCGAAACCGCGCCGCACTCGCTGGCCTTTCTCTATTCCCGGCAGGATTTTGACCGCCAGGTGCGCGAACAGTGCGCCCGCCTGGAGCGCCTTTTCGGCGTCAAACCAGCCACATTCAAAAATACCGAGTGCGTTTACAATAACGATCTGGCCGTTGCCGTGGCAGAGCACGGCTTTAAGGCCGTGCTCGCCGAAGGGGCCGATCATGTGCTCGGCTGGCGCAGCGCCAACTATCTTTACCGCCCGGCGAGCGCTCCGGGGCTTGCACTGCTGTTGCGCAACGTGGGCCTTTCCGGCGACGTGGGCCTGCGTTTTTCAGACCGCAGCTGGCCCGCGTGGCCGCTCAGGGCCGAAACATTCGCGGCATGGTGCCACAGCCTTGAAGGCTCGGCGGATATCATAAATATCTTCAATGATTACCATATATTTGGCCTTCGCCACGAAAAGGAATCGGGGATTTTTGACTTTATGGAGGCCCTGCCCGCCGCCCTGCTGGCCCACAAAAACTTCAGCTTCACCACCCCGGCGCTGGCCGCCAAAAACCTCAGACCCGTGGGCGAGGTGGACGTGCCGCAGTTCATGTCCTGGGAAGACGAGGGACGCGACCTCACGCCCTGGCTCGGCAACGACATGCAAAAAGACGCCATACACGCGCTCTACGCCCTGAGCGCCAGAGTGGCCGCCTGTGACGATGCCCTCAGACGTGACTTTGACCGCCTTCAGACCGCCGACCACTTTCGTCACATGTCCACCAAGTGGTTTTCCAACGAGGTTCCCGACAGGCCCAGCCCCTTTGGCGGCCCGTATGACGCCTATATCACCTATATGAACGTGCTGGCCGACTTTGAGCTGCGCCTCAAGGCAGCCGAAAACACTCAAACCGCCACTGCGGACAGACCCGCTGATGCAGCCCCCGCAGCCGGAGCCGGCGCGGGCAAGGGCCGAAAAAAAGATGAAAAGCCCGCCGTCAAAAGCGCTGGCTCCCCCGCGCCCCGGCGCGGCGGTAAGGCCCCTGCTCAAAAGCAGGACGCGGATCCCGCAGACACGCGGGCAAAGAACAGTAAGAAAACCGGAACCGCCGGTGAAAAGCACGAAAAAAAGCCCGCCACGTTGCGCAAAAGCCGCAAAAACGCATGACAAGGCCGCGCAGCACGGCTTCACGACCTTCATGACAAGGAGATGGCATGAATTTCAACTCGTCCGTGGTAACCCTGTTTGAAGTAAGCTGGGAGGTCTGCAACAAGGTGGGGGGCATCCACTCTGTTGTCACCAGCAAGGCCCTCCAGGCCGTGGAGCATTTCGGCGAGGACTATTTTCTTCTGGGTCCGGCGCTCAAGAACAATCCCGGCTTTGAAGAAACAGACGAGCACGCCTGGGATTCGCTGCGCATGGGCCTTGCCACGCGCGACCTCAAATGCCGCCTGGGCCGGTGGAACATCCCCGGACGCCCCAAGGTGATACTGGTGGAATTTGACAAGCGCTATTCCAGCAATCAGCTGCTGTTTGAAATGTGGAAAAATTACGGGGTGGACTCGCTCTCCGGCGGATGGGACTACATTGAGCCGGTCATGTTTGCCACGGCTTGCGGCGAAGTCATTGCGGCCATCCACGAAAGCCGGGTGGAGCCTATGCAGGGCCGCAGCGTGGCCCTGTTTCACGAGTGGATGTGCGGCGCGGGCCTGCTCACGGTGAAAAAACTCACCCCCGAAGTGGGTACGGTCTTCACCACCCACGCCACCACCCTGGGCCGCGCAATGGCAGGCACAGGGCGCGACATCTATACCAATATGCGCAACATCCACCCCGCCAATGAGGCCGCCGCCCTGAACATCACGGCCAAATGGTCCATTGAAAGCGCCGCCGCACGCGAGGCGGACGCCTTCACCACCGTCAGCCCCATCACGGGCGAAGAATCCACGGTCTTCCTGGGCCGCCAGCCTGACGTCATCACCACCAACGGCCTCGACCTGCGGGTCATACCGGACTATACCGAGGACCGTGCGGTTCCCTCGGCCACGCGCACCAGAATTATGGCTACGGCGAGCCGCTTCCTGCGCGGTTCCCTGCCGGAGCATACGCGCATTTTCGCCATTTCCGGCCGATACGAAATGCACAACAAGGGCGTGGACATTTTTCTTGAAGCGCTGGCCCGCGCCGACCGCAACCTTGCCGGCACAAACAGTTCCATCCTTGCCCTGTGCCTTGTGATGGGCGGACATACGGGCGTCAACGCGGCGGCGGTTTCCGGCAATCCCGACGACACGGACAACGGCCTGCCCTTCATCTGCACCCACCGGGTGTGGAATGCCCCGCAAGACCCCATCATCAACGCCTGCCGCCGCCTGGGACTCGACAACCGCGCGGAAAGGCGCGTCAAGATCATCTTTGTACCCGCCATGCTCGACGGCCATGACGGCTTTTTCGACATTCCCTATGAAGAAGTGCTGGCCGCCTGCGATATGGGCTTTTTTCCCTCATGGTATGAACCGTGGGGCTACACGCCGCAGGAAAGCGCGGCCTGGGCCGTACCCACCCTGACCACCGACCTTTCGGGCTTCGGCATGTGGGCGCGGGAACAGATGAAAGAAGAAAGCATGGACCGCACGGGCGTCTGCGTCATGCCGCGACGCGGCATGAGCTTTGACCAGAGCGTTGACCGCCTGCACGAAAGGGTGCTCGGGGCCGCCGCCTGCCCGGATGGTGAGCTGTGCTCCTGGCGCGGCCATGCCCGCGACCTGGCGGAAAAAACCTCGTGGAGCTATTTTTTCGATAACTATATCAAGGCGTTTGATATCGCCCTTGCCAAGTCCGATGCCCGCACCGACCACGACTCCGCCCACGGAGCGCTCACGCGGGTGCTTACGGCGTCCTGCTCGGCCACGCCCTTTCTGCGTCCCATCATGGCCGTTGCCGAAGTCCCTCATGAGCTTTCACGGTTGCGTGAACTGGCCCAGAACATCTGGTGGTGCTGGCACGATCAGGCCAAGGCCCTGTTTATGGCGCTGAACCCCCAGTTGTGGGAAGCATGCCGCAATCCGCTGAAAATGCTGGAAGAAGCATGGCCCGCGCGCTTCAAGGAGCTTATCGCCAATGAAGAATACATGGCTATGTACCACAAGGTTATGGACAGGTTTGACGCCTACATGGCCGAACCCATCCGTTCCCTCAGCGTGGACGTGACACCCGAACACCCCATTGTCTATTTTTCCACGGAATACGGACTTAACGAATCCATTCCCATCTATTCCGGCGGCCTTGGCGTGCTCTCCGGCGACCACCTGAAGTCCGCGTCGGACATGGCCCTGCCCCTCATGGGCGTCGGCCTGCTCTACAAGAGCGGCTATTTCATGCAGGAAATCGATGCCAGCGGCCGCCAGGTGGCGCAATACCCGGTCAACAATTTCGGGCAGATGCCCATAAAGCAGGTACACGACGCCCAGGGGCAGCCCGTTTACATACAGCTGGAGTTGCCGGGCCGCATCCTTTACGCACGGGTCTGGCGACTTCAGGTGGGCCGCATAAACCTTTACCTGCTGGATACGGACACTACCCGCAATACGGACGAAGACCGGCGCATCACCGACCGCCTGTATGAGGCCAACCGCGAAACACGCCTGCTACAGGAAATACTGCTCGGTCAGGGCGGCATGCGCCTTTTGCGCACCCTCGGCATCATCCCCGGCGTGTACCACATGAACGAGGGGCATTCCGCCTTTATGGCCCTTGAGCGCGTACGCGACTGCATGACCCAGGGCATGAGCTATGACGAGGCTGTGGTGCGTGTGCGCTCCAACACGCTGTTCACCACGCACACCCCCGTGCCTGCGGGCAACGAATCCTTCTCGCTGGAGCTTATGGAACGCTACTTCGGCGGCATGGCTAAAAACCTTGACCTTTCCTGGCCGCAGTTCGTGCAACTTGGGCAGATCGAGGGCGGCGACAGCCACGCCTTTGAAATGACGGTACTGGCCTTGCGGCTCTCGTGCTGGGCCAACGGCGTCAGCCGCCTGCACGGCGTGGTTTCGCGCCATATGTGGAACAAGCTGTGGAAGGGACTGCCCACGGCCGAAACCCCCATCGGGCATGTTACCAACGGCATCCATACGCCGTCCTACGTGGGCAGCTGGATGCACGAACTGCTGCACAGGCATCTGGGCGCAGGCTGGTTACAGGCGCTGCCCGGCTCCGACGTGTGGGACAAGGTGGACGACATCCCCGATGAAGCCTTCTGGGCTGCGCGGCAGCATCAGAAAGAAGCCCTGCTTGATGCCCTGCGCAAGCGCATTCCCGTTTTTGCGCAGCGCTTCAAGCTGGATGCCACTGTTCGCAAAAGCATGGAAGCCCTGCTGCGGCCCGAAACTCTCATTATCGGCTTTGCACGCCGCTTTGCGCCCTACAAGAGGGCCACCCTGCTCTTTGCCGATCCCGACCGCCTGGCCCGCATACTCAACAATCCCCATCGGCCGGTGGTGCTTGTCTTTTCCGGCAAGGCGCACCCGGCGGACGAAGCGGGCATCAATCTCATTCAGGAAGTCATGCGCATGTGCCAGGACGAGCGCTTTCTCGGGCGCATATTCTTTCTGGAGAACTACAGCCTGTCCGTATCGCGCGTCATGTCCCAGGGCTGCGACGTCTGGCTTAACACGCCGCGCCGTCCGCACGAGGCATCCGGCACAAGCGGCATGAAGCTGCCCGTCAACGGCGGCGTCAACCTGAGCATCTCTGACGGCTGGTGGTGCGAGGGCTATAACAGACAGAACGGCTGGACTATCGGCCCGGTCGTCACCACCGAGCTGCCCAGCAATGAGCAGAACGACTATGCGGACGCCGAGGCGCTGTACAACCTGCTGGAAAACGCCGTGCTGCCGCTCTACTTCGACCGTACCCAGGGCGACCTGCCGACCCAGTGGATAGCCATGGCAAAGCGGTCGTTCAAAAGCCTTACGGCCATGTACAGCAGCAACCGCATGCTCAATGATTACATCCGCCAGTATTACCTGCGGGCCGCGCGCCGCCGCAACATGCTGGCCGAAAACGACTGGTCGGGGTGCCGCCGCCTTGCCGCCTGGGAAAAAGACCTGCCTGCCCGCTTCGGCACGGTCAAGGTGGAGGAACTTTTCATCAGCGGTGTGGAAAACAACACCATGATCTGCGGCGAGCCGGTGAGCGTGCGTCTGCATATGCACATAGGCGAAATGCAGCCGGAAGAAATACTCGTGCAGCTTGTCATCGGCCGCGCCCTGGTCAACGGCAACTTCATCGACAAACCCGAAATACTGCGCCTTGAGCCGCGCGCAGCCGACCACAACGGCGAAAGCGGAAACGGCATGAACTTTGCCGCCACCTACATTCCAACCCACAGCGGGCAATACCGCTACGGCGTGCGGGTGCTGCCCTATCACAAAAACCTGGCAACGCCGCTTGAAACAGGGCTTGTGCTGTGGGCCTAAAACGCCTGGCGCCTGCAAAGCCAGCAAGCATTTGAAGGCAAATATCCCTTCCGGGAAACAGAAAGAGGCCGCCCTGGGGGCGGCCTCTTCAGGAATAATTTAATTTTGAAATGCTCTCAGTGCCTTCATTTGGGGCGACTGCTCACGCAGCCGCCCGCCGCAAAAATACAAGCGCAGTTTATCTGCGCGGTTAAACGCCGAAGTGAGCGTGTCTTAAACTTTGAGAATGTATATTCTCAAAGTTAATCTGCTCTAGATGTGCTCCACGTCGGCCCGATCTTCAAGCAGCGGCCCGTCAAGCAGACTCATGGCGTCCAACAGCAGCGCCCGGTAACTGCCCGTACCGCCGCCCAGGCCGCCCATCTCTA
>NZ_JBAIYR010000091.1:0-7103 GCF_036763145.1 Desulfovibrio sp. 1188_IL3213
CGGCCTGTTTTAAAATCGCCAAGATTTGACTGTCCGTGAAGCGTGACTTTTTCATTGTAAAATCTCCAGATTGCTTATTCTCGGAAATTCTACTTTGAAATGCTACTTTTTTCTGGGGGGATTACCCAGTAGGCTCATCGGTATTCATTCTACTACTGCGTTCATCTTTTGCCGCCACAAACCAGCCTGCGGGAGCAGGCTGAGGATGAACAGACTATAGCCGTGCGCCATGCCGTTTAAACCGTATGCGCGAACATAGCAAAAACGGGATCGGGACCCGCTTTTTCATCCCCCCGTTCAACGCACGACTCTTTCATACATTTGTTCTCATTCCCCTGCCCTGCTCCAATCCGCTTTGCGCGCGTACATTCGTACATTCCCATGCGTCAACGGGATAGAATCTTGCCCGCGCGCCCATAGACTGCTCCTGCTGGCGGCTTTTTTATGCGCAGCGAACGGCACGCAGCAACCATTGGCGAGGTCAGCGGTTATTGCTGCCTGGCCTCACCTTTGTTACGCAAAAACACAATAATACAACATAAAAGTTAAATTTTTTGAACGAATAGCTTTGTTATGTTGTTTTATAACGTACGGTTGATCAACACTCAAATTGGAGGGAACATGTTCAAACGCAGTTTACTTGCCATGGCTTTGACGTTGGCTCTTTCAGTATCCGCACTTGCTGCGGATAACGGTTTCTACATGGGATTGAAGTTTATCGATTCCATCCAGAGCACAGGAAATGTCTCCAAAGGCGGCGCCATCGATTTTTTTGAGGTAGACAGCTACACACAGAACACTGTCGGCGGCGGCGTTTTTGTCGGCTACGACTTCTACCCCATGCATCAGGTGCCTGTCCGCGCTGAAATCGAATACGCCATCCGCACCAACAGCAAAACTGAATGGGATTCCAAAGATTTTGGGGATCTCGTCACCCTTAAAGGCCAGTGGAATCTCCAAACGCTTTTCCTGAATGCGTATTGGGATTTCCATAATGATACGGCCTTCACGCCTTATATCGGTGGTGGGCTTGGTATGGGCTTCATCCAGAGCAAATATGAAATAGAGATCGCCGGATTAGGGAGCGAAAGCTATAAAAAAGCCAATACCGTCTTCGCCTGGAACGCAGGTGCTGGCGTGGCCTACGCCATCACGAACAACCTGTCCGCCGATCTGGCCTACCGTTTCGTGGCCCTTGGCTACCACGAAAACGAAAAGACCGTGGATGGCGTAAAGATGAAGCTTGGCATGGCTCCTTATGCCAACGAATTCAGCCTCGGCATCCGCTATACCTTCTAAAAGGCCCTTTCATGACCTTCCTCTTGAAGGCCGCCTTCGGGCGGCTTTTTTTATTGCATCAAGCGCCACGCACCAAAGTGTTTTTTCATATCCGGTGTCGCGTTTGTTAAAAATAGGTGGCGTGGCACAGCGACCGCTCACAGCAACCACGTACGCCCATGTTACACCCGGCGGGCAGTCCAGGGCAGCCGAGTTGATGCCCCGCTCGATTTGGTGCCAGTTGGCGCCGGAAAAAACGACAAAAAGGGTTAGGGGACGACCCTAACCCTTTGCTTTCTTTGGTACCGAGAGCGAGACTTGAACTCGCAAGGGGTTGCCCCCGGCGGATTTTGAGTCCGCTGCGTCTACCAATTCCACCATCCCGGCAAATTTGGATTCCAGGCAGATACGCCCGAACCCGTGCTGCGAAAAGCTTTTTATCCCAATGCACAGGGGTAAGTCAAGAACCTCTCTTACCCTTAACAAAAACAGGCAAAAGACACACCGCAGCCTGCTGACGGCAATGCTTCAGCAAACTTGCGGCTCTCGCCCTACTCTTCAAGCCAGCGGGCAGCCCTTTGCACCGCGCGATGCCACTGGTACAGCAGCTCATCTCTCTTGTCTTCGGCCATAGAGGGGGCAAAACAGCGGTCAAGCTTCCACAGGCTTGTCACCTCTTGCTCATTTTCCCAAAAACCTGAGGCAAGCCCGGCCAGAAAGGCCGCCCCAAGGGCTGTGGTTTCTGTTACCACCGGACGCTCAACAAGCACACCTGTAAGGTCGGCCTGAAACTGCATAAGCATGTTATTGCGGCTGGCGCCGCCGTCCACACGAAGTGTGGTAAGAGCAATGCCCGTATCTTTTTGCATGGCATCGATAATATCCAATGTCTGCAGCGCGATGGCCTCGGTTGCGGCGCGGGCTATATGTCCTCTGCCGGTTCCTCTGGTCAGGCCCACGATAGTCCCCCTGGCGTATTGATCCCAATATGGCGCGCCGAGACCCACAAAGGCAGGAACCATATACACCCCGCCGTTGTCCGGCACAGTACCGGCCAATCCCTCCATTTCAGAGGAGTCTTTAATGATGCCAAGCCCGTCACGCAGCCACTGCACAACAGCACCGCCGACAAAAACGCTTCCTTCCAGCGCGTAGGAATATCCGTCTGCCGTCTGCCACGCCACGGTTGTGAGCAGATTATTAGAGCTGACTCGCGGGTTTTGTCCGGTGTTAAGCAGCAGGAAACAGCCTGTGCCATAGGTGTTTTTCGCCATTCCCCGGCTCATGCAGGCATTGCCGTAAGTGGCGGCCTGCTGGTCGCCGGCAATACCGGCAATGGGCGTCGCGCAGCCAAAAAATTCAGGATGTACCTCTGCCATATGACTGGACGAAGGAGCAACCTCGGGCAGCATGCTGGCGGGTACGCCCATGATTTCCAGCAGTTCACTGTCCCACTGCCCCGTATGGATGTTGAACATCATGGTTCGGCTGGCATTGGAAGGATCAGTGACGTGGGCTCCCCTTTTGCTCAGGTTCCACACAATCCAGGAATCCACCGTGCCGAACAGCAGATCCCCGGCATCGGCTTTTGCCCTGGCGCCCGGCACATTATCAAGAATCCATCGCACCTTGCTGCCGGAAAAATAGGCGTCCGGCACAAGCCCGGTCTTCTCCTGAATGATCAGCGCCTTGCCGTCAGCCCGCAACTGGTCACAAAAGGCCGCAGTACGCCGATCCTGCCAGACAATGGCATTGTAGACAGGCGCTCCGGTGGATTTTTCCCATACAACGGTAGTTTCCCGTTGATTGGCTATGCCTACGGCCGCTATTTGGTTGCCGTTTACTTGCGCGAGCCGCAGGCACTCGTGGAGGACATACGCTTGCGAATCAAAAATCTCATTGGGCGAATGCTCCACCCACCCTGGTTCAGGATATATCTGGGTGAATTCTTTTTGCGCGACCTGCACGATATTGGCATCGCGATCAAAGAGAATCGCGCGCGAGCTGGTTGTACCCTGATCAAGGGCCAGTATGTAGCGTGGCGCCATGCTCTTCCTCCGCTCTTGCAGTAAAGCTCTGTCGTTTCGCCCTTGAACGCATGGTACACGTCACCGGCCCGTTTGAACATAGACAGAGCGCGTTCGGGCTGGCACACAAACAGGCCGCCGGTCAGCAGCGCCGGAAAAGCGTTGGAACCGTGCGGCCTGTCATGCCGGATATTTTCTTGCAGCAGCGTAAACGCTCTTATTTTTCGCTCACACCCTTGCGGGATGCGCCATAGCGCCCCCCTGCCTTACATGCGGATACTGTTGCGTATGTCTTCCAGACGTGCCTTTGCAAACAGCAGGTAGGACAGGACAAGCTCTCCGGAATTGAAGGATGACGTGATATACAAGGGGTCATACTCACAAATCCGGTTCAGATAGGACATGGCGGAAGCCATGTTTTCTTCATTATTCTTGGCCTTGATTTCTGGATACAGCACATAAAGAGTATTAATGAAGTCACGAAGAACCAGAACGATTCCCTGAACCTCATAAATACGGTTGTCCAGAGTGTAAAAAGACATGCTTTGCGCGTTTTGCAAAAGCCCAAGAGCATAACCGAGCAGGTTTTCTCCCGTCACAGTCACAAAAGAGGCGTAAAGGTCGTCAGAACGGCAATTATACACGCCTGTGCCGTTATCCAATGATTTTTTATAATCCTCAAGCAGTTTAAAGCCCTTCTTGTATGATCCTTCAGCAGAGGGAAACATAAAACTGCGCGGGTCAATGGCAAAACTGTTTATACGCGCCTTATACAAAAATTCGCTTTCTCTGTCGCTGGTTCCCAGTTTGGCGATCTGGCTGGCATAAAGATCCAGCAGGAACCTGGTGGCGTGGTAAACTCCATACTGGCGATACGCCCGGTTATCCAGAATAAAACGGTTAAAAACGATATCATTGATGCTCCAGCCAAAGGTGGAATTCAGCTCGCGCTGCATCTGATGGGTAATGGCATCAAGCAGAATCTTACCTTTTTCATTTTCCGGCAGCTTGTCCGCAGCGGCCGGCAGCGTCATCGGCTCCGGAAAAGTAGTGGCGTCAATGAAGGAATACGCTCGCTGCAAACCCCACACGGCCAAAAGAATGCCAAAAAAAAGACATACCTGTACAGCCAGGGTTTTCAGCACAACCTGCAGCTTGAGAATGGGAGGAAGTGTCGGCAGTTTCATCTTTAGGTCCTTATATAATGTCAATCTTCATGCGGCTTCGTAGAGAAATAAGTCCTATTTCCTCAAAGTGCAAATACGGCGGCTCGCGTCTGTGGCCCACAAAGTGCCAGACCCGCGCATTACAGAAAAGCGTCTGCCGCCGGGTACGTTGCCGGTATGCCTATGCGAATTGCTTGGACGGACAACAACAAGCCAAATCAACCCACAACATAAGCATCCAATAATTTAGCGCAGATAGAACACCCAACAAAAAAACAGGGTTGCCAAAAGGGCCAGCAACAGCAGAGGGACGCCCACCTTGGCATAGTCTTTCAGACTGTATCCGCCCGGCTCACGCACCAGCATATGCACCGCCGAACCGAGGGGAGAAATAAATACTGCGGAACAGGCAATGGCTACAGACATGGCGCAGGCTTGAGGGCTGATACCCATTTTCACCCCCACATCCACCGCCATAGGGGCTATGAGCATGGCTACCGCCGTGCTGGAGAGGCAAAAACCCAACAAGGCCGAAATCATGAACAGTCCGGCCAGAACGGCAAAGGGACCGGCCCCGGACAAGATCTGTATGAAGCCGTCGGAAACCAGCGAAATAATCCCTGACTTCTGCAAGGCCAGAACAAGCGGCAGAATCCCGGCGATCATGACAACGGTCTGCCAGTCCACCACCTCATAAATGGAATTCAGCGGCACACAGCGCATGAGCACCAGGGCGGCAGTGGCGGCCAGAATGGCTGTCACCGGGGGCAGCAGGCTGAAAGCCATAAGCACCACCATGACAGCCATGATGATCAGTGTAATTTTTCCCTTCTGCCGCGCGGGGATCACCTCTTTGTAGTCTTGGGGCAATGTGAGCAGCAGGTACTGGCTTTTGTTGCGCTCAAGCCGCAGGATGTCTTCCCACGCGCCGCAGACCAGCAGGACATCGCCGAACTTAAGAGGAATATCGGCCACATCTTCTGTCAGGGTTTCTCCCTTGCGGCGTATGCCGAGCACCATGCTCTGGAAGGTCGTTTGAAAAAGCGTTTCTTTCAACGATTTTCCGATAAGCGTTGACTCCGGATTGAGCATGACCTCCGCCAGCCCCACCACCTGAAAAAAATTTCTCCGCTTGGAAACGGTGGCAGAAACCTGCTCCAGTGAAAACGTTTCTATAAAGACATGTAGTTGGGCGGCGGAGCCGATAACCATCAAAAGATCTCCGGCCTGAAGCACCTTTTCCGGCTTTGCCGGTGTAATGGTTCGCCTTCTGCCGTGGCCGTTGCTTTCCACAGCCAGCAAGGTGATTCCGTACCGGGCGCTGAGCTGCATGCGCGCCACACTACGGTCCACAAGTTCTGACCCTTCAGGAATACGCAACAAAAATTGCTGCTTGTCGATCTTGTGATGGCGCAACAGATCATCAATGGAAAGACTTTTCTTGCACTCTACCCGCGAATCCTTGGGGGCCAGCATGTCCTGCCCGAAAAGCAGCATAAAGGCCATAGCCAGCAGCAGAATGAGCACGCCGAAGGGCGTGAAGCTGAAAAAACCCAACGTTTCAAGGCCGTGCTCGCGCAAGATGCTGTTAACAATAATATTGGGCGTTGTGGCTACCAGCGTCATCATGCCGCTGATAAGCGCGGCAAGCGCCAAAGGCATAAGCAGACGCCTGGGATTGATCCGGGTTTTTTCCGCCACCGAAAGGGTGATGGGAATGAATATGGCGGCCGTGGCCGTGGAACTCATGAACGCTCCCACTGAGGCGGCTGCCCCCATAATCATGAGCAGCAGCCTGCGTTCACTTCGGCCCCCTCGACGGATGATGACCTCCCCTACCCGCTGGGCAATGCCCGTATGAATAATGGCCTTGCCCACTATAAACATACAGCTGATGATAAGCACCGTGGTGCTGGCAAAGCCGGATATGGCCTCCTGCACGGGCAACACGCCGCTGAGCGTCAAAGCCAGGATAATCAGAACCGCCACCACGTCATTGCGCAGTGCGTTACTTACAAGAAGAATAACAGTCACTCCAAGAACAGCGAGAGTGACAGTCATATCATAGGTGAGCATAAAAAAGCGTCTCCACAGGAAAATAATAAGGCCGATACATCAACATCGGGTCACATTGCACAGGAAATCAATTTGCATGAACATGCTGGCGGACAACCGCCCTTCATCCTGTGAGGCGGCCAGATGAACTCCATTCAGAACTAAAAAATGTTGCCCAAAGTGCTCGGCAACGGCTGAGGCTGACCTGCGCCATCGGGCGTGTCTTGGTTCGTGCCGTCGCCGGAGCAACTTCACGGAACAGTTTCAAGACGAAATTCCTCAGAAAAAGACCTTTCGGCAGCGGCTGATAATGACGGTGAACTGCTGCAAGGTCAATACGTCCGGCAGCCGGCATGGCGCGTAAGCGATGCCGGGCGCTGGTCACGGACCTACTACAGCTAAGGATGTGTAGCGCCTGTAAAAAACAGGAGCATGCCCTGCCCGGTTCACAACGCCGGCGAGAGGGCTTACCCCAGGCATCGGCGCCGCTGCCGTCCGGCAAGTCTGCCGACAGGTTGGACGCGGCTGCGGACAGGCTGGATACACCCGAGGGGAGAAACGCAAGCGCCGGAGCCTG
>NZ_JBAIYR010000092.1:0-7064 GCF_036763145.1 Desulfovibrio sp. 1188_IL3213
ACGGAGGTCCCGGCATGAGCCGCAGCCCTGACACTCCCGGACGTTTTTCGGCTCTGGCGCAGATGCTTCGCCTCTCCTGGCAGGACTATGCGCGGGAGAAGCTGCTCTCGGCCTGCGCGGTTCTCGGGCTGGCCGCAGTGCTCACCCCGTTGCTGGTGCTCTATGGCGTCAAGTTCGGCGTCATGCAGACACTGACGGACAGGCTGCGCAACGAACCGCGCAACCTTGAAATCTCGCCAGTGCTCAGCGGGCGTTTTTCGCAGCAATATCTTGATGATCTCGCCGCGCACAAGGACGTGTCCTTTGTGCTGCCCCGCACGCGCTCCATCGCCGCCACCATGGATCTTACTGCCGATGAGGGCGGCCGACGGGCAAGCCTGCTGGTCTCGCTCGAACCAACAGCCGCAG
Source organism: Desulfovibrio sp. 1188_IL3213 (assembly GCF_036763145.1). NCBI lineage: Bacteria > Pseudomonadati > Thermodesulfobacteriota > Desulfovibrionia > Desulfovibrionales > Desulfovibrionaceae > Desulfovibrio > Desulfovibrio sp. 1188_IL3213. The sequence continues at coordinate 409 of NZ_JBAIYR010000092.1, forward strand.
GCGACCCCCTTCTGGGCCATTATGACGCCGCAGTGCCGACCATGCCGCAACATGCCGCCACTGAGGCCGTCAATATCGCCCTTTCCACCCCTGCGGCAGAAAAACTGCACGTGACAACGGGAGACATGCTTTCAGGCAAGGTGGAGCGCCGCCTGAACGGTCAGGCGCAAAGCGTGCGCATTCCCCTGCGCGTGGTTTCCGTTCTGCCCCTTGCGGCACAGCAGAAGGATGTGGCCTTTATTCCTTTTCCCCTGCTTGAAGCCACCGAGGATTACCGGGATGGCCGCGCAGTGCCGGAAATGGGCACGCACAACGGCTGGACAGGCGAGGAACGGCCCAAAGACGCGCGCCTTTATCCCGGCTTTCGGCTGTACGCCAAAGACCTGGATGCCGTCATGCGCCTGCGGCAGGCCTTTGCGCAGCAAGGGCTGGACGTATACACCCATGCCGAAGAAATAGAGCAGGTCAACAGCCTGTCTCAGGCTCTCAATCTCGTTTTTGCACTGATCTGCGCGGCCACTGCTGCCGGTTTTCTCGCATCCACCGCCAGCAGCACCCTTGCCAGCGTGAAACGCAAAGAGCGCACGCTCGGCCTGCTGAGCCTTGCGGGCTTTACCACCGGGCGACTCATGCTGCTGCCGCTTGCTCAGGCCCTGCTGACCGCCCTGCTCGGCACAGCACTGGCATCGGGCATGTACGCGCTGGCGGCGCTGGTCATCAATCGTCTTTTCAGCGCCAGCCTCAGCGGCATGGAACAGGTCTGCCGCCTGCTGCCGCAACATTTTCTCATCGCCTTCGCCGCAGTGGCCGGACTTGCCGTGGCAGCGGCACTGGGACCGGCTCTGCGCGCTGCGCGCATTGAACCTTCGGAGGTCATTCGTGAAATATAAACCCGGGCGATTTTCCGCATTTCTTGCCCTGCTTCGCCTTGTTCTGCTGGCCGCCCTGCTGGGGGCAGCCATTCCGGCGGAACAGGCAAAAGCCGCTCTGGCCCGCAAAGGGGAACTGACCTCCGCAGACGCCTGCAATCCCAGGCCCGCTGATGACGACATTCTGCTGCCCATGCCCTGTGGGCTTGATATGGCCTTCAAGCTGGTGGCCGTGCCGGCCAAGGGGCTTTTGTGGGACATGCCCCTGCGCCCCGGCGTGGATGACAGCGCCAACGCGAACCGCGCCTTCTATGACCGTCGCTACAATACCGCGCTTTCCGGCGCTTTCACCCTTGAAGACCTGCCGCCCGATTGGCGAAAGTTTGCTCCCAAAGGACAAAACTACTTTTATCTTGTTGCAAAGTATGAGGTTTCTCAGCTGCAATGGCAGGCGGTAATGGACGCGACCTGCCCCGCCACACAGCCCCCGGCAAACAACGCGGCAAAACCGGCGACAGACATGAGCTGGTATGATGCCGTGGACTTTACACGCAAATATACCGCATGGCTTTTGCAAAATTCTCCCCAGTCCCTGCCCCGCTTTTCCGGCGACAGCCGCAATGTGGGCTTTGTGCGCCTGCCCACGGAAACGGAATGGGAATACGCCGCTCGTGGCGGGCATACGGCAGGCAGCCAGCAGCTTTTGCAGGAAGATTTTTTTGCCCTGCCGCCTGAGTCCAACAAGGCCGACTACGCCGTTTATCGGCCGGAAGGTGCCGCCAGAGCGGAAGACACCGCCAACATCGGCTCACGCAAGCCCAACCCCTTGGGCATATACGATACCGCAGGCAATGCCGCTGAAATGGTTCTGGACGCCTTTCGCTTTTCACTGGCCGGAAGGCTGCACGGTTCTGCTGGCGGCTTTGTGCGCAAGGGCGGGTCCTTTCTTTCCGGCGAGGCGGAAATTTTGCCCGGACGCCGCGAAGAAACGCCGTTCTTCATGGTCGACGGCCCGGCGCATGCCCGCGATATGGGATTTCGCCCGGTCATTTCCGGCATCAATACCCCGGGCGGGCCACGCCCCCAGGAACTGCTGGCGGAATGGGGCAACGCCGGGGAATCAATGGAAGCGGCGGGCTACGACACACAGGCCGCGCGTAACCCGCTTGAGGAACTGGACCGCCTGCTGGCATCCGCCCCCAATGAGGCAGTAAAGAAAAATCTTCAGGAATTGCGCAACACCATTAAAGAAAACAATATCACGCTTGAGCGGCAAAAGCAGATGGAAGCACAGTCGCTCATACGCACCGGCGTGTATATGACCGAGACCATCCGCAACTATTCTATCAGGAGAAAATCCCTGCAATCCCAGTTGGATGGCATGCAGAGAGAAAGCAAGACCACCAAGGGCGCCGAACTTGAAAAACTGCGCCAGATAATGGATACTGCCCGCAGAGGGCTTGTCATGCTGGATACCAGCCTCGACAAATCCCTGACCTTTTATCGCAGCAAGGTGGAAGACGGCGCGCAAATGACGCCGGAAACACTGTCAGCAGCCTATGATACCCTGAGCAAGGATTTCAGCGGCAGTGACCCGTTCAACGAAAACATGCGGCGCAACCTTGATCTGTACCGCAAACATGTTGATTTGTTGCGCAAAAACAAAGCGTTGCCGCGAGAGATCATGCAAAAGGAAATTCTGGAACGCCGCTTTCAGTAGCCAAAGGAGTGTTAACATGGCTGAAAAAATGCGCATAGGCTGGATTGGAACCGGGGTTATGGGTTTGTCCATGGCCGGTCACCTGCAAGATGCAGGGCATAGCCTGACCGTGTACAACCGCACCCGCGCCAAGGCCGACCCGCTGCTTGCCAAAGGCGCTCAATGGGCCGACACTCCGCGTCAGGTGGCTGCCAATTCCGATGTGGTTTTTACCATTGTCAGCTATCCGCAGGATGTGGAAAACGTCATCCTTGGCGCGGAAGGTGTGTTACAGGGGCTGCCCACCGGCGGCGTCGTCTGCGACATGAGCACATCAAGTCCCTCGCTGGCCGAACGCATCGCCGATGTGGCCCTGCAGCAGGGCTGCCTGTCGCTTGATGCGCCCGTCACCGGCGGCGACGTGGGCGCACGCAACGCAACCCTTTCCATCTTTGTGGGCGGCGACAAGGAAGGCTATGAACGCTTAGAAAACTGCTTCAACAGCATGGGCAAAAACATCATGCACTGTGGCGGTCCAGGTTTTGGACAAAAAGCCAAACTAGCCAATCAGGTCGCCGTTGCCGGCGTGATGTTCAGCGTGTGCGAATCCTGCCTTTTTGCGCAGGAGGCCGGACTTGATGTCGCCCAATGGATGGAGCTTGTGGTTGGCGGCGCTGCGGGCAGCAAGGCCATGGACACTTTGGGCCGTCGTATTCTTAAAAACGACTTTGCCCCCGGCTTCTTCATCAACCACTTTATTAAGGACCTTGGCCTCTGTCTTGAAGAATGCCGCCGCATGCAGATTGTGCTGCCCGGCATAGGCCTGGCCGAAGAACTGTACCGCAGCATGCAGGCTCGGGGACAGGGCAACCTGGGAACCCAGGCGTTGGTTGACTGCCTTGCCTCCCTTTCAGGCAAACAGTGGCGGCAGCACAGCTAGCGATGTTTTTCCCGCCCGGCGGCCCTGCCCACCGGGCGGCTTTGTTTCTTCGTGACGTGCCTGCGCCCTCTGCTCCTTGGGGCAACCAGCCGATGGAGGCCGCCATGACACAGACTGTTCCTCAAAATCCCTTACAAGATGCGGCATTGCAGCCTTACCGCTTTTTTTTACAACAAAGAGGCGAAATATTTTCAACGGAACTGGCCCGTATTACAGAGCAGTACGGCTCATTGCGCGCCTATGCCAACCTGCACCACAGCCTTGGCGCGCACAAAATCAAAGATGCCGCGGGCCGCAGCTTCTGGCGGCTGCGCGAGTATATGCCCCATGCGGCGGCCTTGTGGCTGACCACCGACGCGCTCAATTTCCAGCGCCACGCACACTTTCAGTTTACCCCCCAGGCAGAAGGCTTTTTTGAACTGGTTGTGCCGGAAGAGTCGCTGCACCACGGCAGTTATATGGAACTGCGCGTTCAGCCCGGCAATGCCTCTCACGGCGCGCGCGCGCTGCGCCGGGTTCCGGCTTTTGCCCGCTGGGTGGAACAGGATACGGTCATGCCCGGCCAATGGTGCGCCCGACTCTGGCTGCCGGAAAAACCCTTTCGCTTTACGCACCGTCGCCCGGCCAGGCAGCCTTTTCCCCGCATTTATGAAGCGCATGTAGGCATGGCCCAACCCTCCTTGCAGCGCAATAAAAACAGCGTGGGCAGCTATGCGGCTTTTGCCGCGCACGTTTTGCCGCGCATACGTGAGTGCGGCTATACTGCGGTGCAGCTTATGGGCATTCTGGAGCATCCCCTCTACCGCTCTTTTGGCTATCAGGTCAGCAGTTATTTTGCGCCGTGCTCCCGCTACGGAACCCCCGATGAATTCAAGGCCCTGGTGGACGCGGCGCATAGTCTGGGGCTTGCCGTTATCCTTGATGTCCCTCACGCCCATGCCTGCCCCAATACCGAACAGGGGCTTGCCCGCTATGACGGCAGCGATTACTTTTTCAGCGGAACATTGAACCAATGGGGTACGCCGTCTTTTGACTTCAGTCAGGAAATGACGCGCCGTTTTCTGCTCTCCAACTGCCGCTACTGGCTTGAGGAATACCGGGTAGACGGTTTTCGCTCCGATGCTGTGGGCAATATCCTCTATCTCGATCACGGCATGGATGACGATTTTTCTCATGTCGGCCGCTGCTTTTACGACAAGGACGGCAAGCCGCGCGGCAATACCTGCGGCGAGCTGTATCTTGCCCTGTCCAACACCCTGACGCACCAGCTATGCCCCTCCGCCATAACCATTGCCGAAGAATTTTCCGGCATGCCGGGCCTCACCTGCCCCCCGGAACAGGGCGGACTTGGCTTTGACTACCGCTTTGCTATGGGCATTCCCGACTACTGGGCAAAATGTGTCGTCAGTCCTCGCGACATGGGCAGCATGTGGTATGAAATGACCAACCACAGGCCGTATGACCGCACCATCAGCTATGTGGAGTGCCATGACCAGTGCATCAACGGCAAAGACGCCATGATCTGGCGGCTGCTCGGTGAGCGCATGTACAGTCATATGGCGCTGGCAACAGACAACTGGGCCGTATCGCGCGGGCTTGCCTTTTACCGGCTTATGCGCCTTATTACGCTGGCTACTGCTGATGCGGGCTATCTCAATTTTATGGGCAATGAATTTGGACATCCCGAATGGCTTGATGCGGAAGACCACGCCCACAGGCAATGGCATCTGGCTGAGTCCCCTGACCTTAAATACAGCCTTTTGGCCGCCTGGGATAAGGCTCAGATGCTGGAACTGGTGCAGCCACACCTGAACAGCTTTCATCAGACACCTTTTTTCCGTTTTATTCATGAAGAAAAACGACTACTGGCCTTCGAAAGGGGACGTTTGCTTTTTGCCTTTAATTTTCATGAGCTTGATGCCCAAAAAAACCTGACGTTTGCTGTTACTCCCGGCAAGTATACGGAACTGCTTTCATCGGACGAAAGGCGCTTTGCCGGACACGGCAATCTGGATATTTCCGGCCAGCCCGTAGAGCATTTTACCCAACCGCTGCCCGATCGCCCTGAGGGTGCTATCCACCTGTACCTGCCCCCCTTGGTCGGTTTGGTATTGCTAAGAAAAAATAATTTAAAAAAAGATTGACAGAACAGGTGGTTCAGCGTAGTTATCTTTCTCGCGTCGGGATGTAGCGCAGCCTGGGAGCGCACTTGAATGGGGTTCAAGGGGTCGAAGGTTCAAATCCTTTCATCCCGACCAGAGATTTAAAGGGAATTCATGGAAACATGAGTTCCCTTTTCTCGTTGGTGTGGAAGTCACAACGGAAAATTGTCGGCTTCAGCCTGGCCGAACGTATGGACACCGGACTTGTCTTGGCTGCATTGACGAAGGCGGCGCGCTTGCATCGCCCGCCTGTGGGACTGATTCTGCATTCGGATCGCGGCAGCCAGTATTGCAGCGCAGCCTACCAAGAAAGACTCCACTCATACGGTCTGGTCTGCTCCATGAGCAAAAAAGGGGATTGTTACGACAACGCACCCATGGAAAGCTTCTGGGGCTTGCTGAAAAATGAGTTGGTCCATCGCAAAAGCTATCGCTCACAGGCTGAAGCCATTACGGATATAAGTGAGTATATTGAGGTTTTTTATAATCGACAAAGACGCCAGGCAACACTTGGCTATCTCTCACCAGCGGCGTTTGTCAGAAGCAGGATGATGGAACCAAAACTGCCGATTGCCGCTTAATATGGCGTACGAAATTGACGACCTATCTCAGTTTGCACCTCAAGCGGTGGCGGGGCATCGCCACACGTTACGCAAAACGAAGCCTTTCTTTTCTGGTAGCGGTACAAATCAGGTGTATTTCATTGTGGGCGGAAATAATTTGACGACAATATCTAGAAAAATCTGTAGATCTTCAATCTCAAGAAATACCATGTCAAGGATATAACATTGTTCTCCCGTTACCTGATAGCAATGTATCATGCGTTGCCGCGCATTTCTTAGATTCTTTTTTAAGCTATTAGGCACTGTAGTCACGAGATTGTTTAGATTTGCTTTTTCTGTCATACTCTTCGCACAGCGAGGTGATTATGACAACTCCAGCACATCGGCGACATGACATTTCTGATGAGGTATGGGAAAAGCTTG
>NZ_JBAIYR010000093.1:0-7022 GCF_036763145.1 Desulfovibrio sp. 1188_IL3213
GCCGTATACGGCTCCGGCGGCGGGGCGCAGCCTCTCCGCCCACGGCGAGGCGCGCGTTTTTTTACGCCGCCGGAGCGTGGCAAGGGTATAACGCTTTATGGAACAGTTTTTACAGCAGCTTTTGAACGGCCTTGCCGTGGGGGGCATCTACGCCCTGGTGGCCCTGGGCTATACGATGGTGTACGGCGTGCTGAAGCTCATCAACTTCGCGCACGGCGACCTGTTCACCATTGGGGCCTATCTTGGACTGACCCTGCTGGTCAGTTGCAATCTTTCGGGCATGCTCAATCCCGTGGTGGCCGTGCTGGCCGTTTTTGTCATGGTGGCCCTGCTGGTAGCCATCATCGGCTTTTTGCTTGAACGCACGGCCTATCGGCCCCTGCGCAATGCGGGCCGTCTTTCTGCCGTGGTTTCGGCTCTCGGAGCCTCCATATTTTTTCAAAACGCCGTCATGCTCATCTATGGCGCGCGCTTTTACGTGTACCCCGATTATCTGAGACCAGATTTTACCGTGCATCTTTTCGGCTTGGCCGTTCCCGGCGTGCGCCTTCTGGTCATCGCCGCCAGCGTGATTCTTATGCTCGGCCTGTGGGCCTTTATTCAGCGTTCGCGCACCGGGGCGGCCATCCGCGCGGTAGCCATTGATCCCGGCGCGGCGCAGCTTATGGGCATCAACGTGGACCGCATTATCGGCCTGGTTTTTCTTATCGGGCCGGGCCTTGGCGGAGCCGCCGGGCTTATGGTGGGCATCTATTACGGGCAGATAGACTTTACCATGGGCTGGAGTTATGGCCTTAAAGCCTTTACCGCGGCCATTCTGGGCGGCATCGGCAATATTCCCGGAGCCATGATAGGCGGGCTTTTGCTTGGCGTTATCGAAGCCCTGGCCGCCGGGTACATCGCCATTGCCTGGAAAGACGCCATTGCTTTCTTTGTGCTCATCCTCATCCTTATCATCCGTCCCACCGGCATTCTGGGCGAACGCACGGCGGACAAGCTATGAGAAAAGAGCCTCTTCGTATTGCCGCCAGAGTCGCTCTGGCGGCGGTTATCTGCGTGCTGCCCCTCATCAGCAACGCCTACTGGACGGACGTGTGCGTGAGCATTGGCCTGTATGCCCTGCTTTCGCTTTCACTCAATGTTATCCTGGGGCAGGCGGGCATCTTTCACATGGGACACGCGGCATTTTTTGCCGTGGGCGCGTACACCACCGCCATACTGAACACATTGTGCCAGTGGCCCATCTTCTGGACCATGCCCGTGGCCGGAGCCGTGGCCGCCGCCTTTGCTCTGCTGGTGGCGCGGCCCATCATTCATCTGCGCGGCGACTATCTGCTGATCGTGACCATCGGCATTGTGGAAATTGTGCGCATTGCGCTTATTAACGACGTTTTCGGCCTTACCGGCGGGGCCAACGGTATTTTCGGCATCAGCCGCCCCAATTTTTTCGGCTTCAAGGTCGTCAGGGGCATCCAGTTCTACTATCTGGTCTGGGGCATGGTGGCCGTGAGTTTGCTGCTTTTTTACGGCTTGTGGCATTCGCGCTTTGGCCGCGCTCTCAACTACATCAAGGAAGATGATGTGGCTGCGGAAGGCTGCGGCGTCAACGTCACCCACTACAAGCTCATGGCTTTTGTGCTCGGGGCGTTCTGGGCGGGCATGGCGGGAACGCTGTATGCGGCCAAGATGACGACCATTTCGCCGGAATCGTTCAGCTTTATGGAATCCGTCATTATTTTTGCCGTGGTTATCCTTTCCGGCGGCAGCCAGATAGGCGTGCTTATCAGCGCGTTTCTGTTCATCGGCCTGCCGGAGCTGCTGCGGGAATTTTCCAACGCGCGCATGCTTATTTTTGGCCTGGCCATGATGGTCATGATGGTTTGGCGGCCCCAGGGGCTTTTGCCCCCGCGCCGCCGCCGCTACCATGTAGATGGTCTTTCCGGCGCTGGCGCACCGCAGGGCGCTGCTGGTGACGGCGGCAACGGAACCGCCGACGGGAGGCCCGCATGAGCCTTTTGCGCTTGCAGGAAATGACCAAGGTTTTCGGCGGCCTTGTGGCTGTCAACGATCTGACCTTCAATGTTGACGCAGGCAGCGTTGTGGGCCTTATCGGTCCCAACGGGGCGGGCAAGACCACGGTTTTCAACTGCATTACCGGCAACTATACACCTGAAAAAGGCCGCATCTTCTTTGACGGCGAGCCTATTGCCGGTCTGCGGCCCCACCGCGTGGTGGAGCTTGGCATTGCCCGTACCTTTCAGAGCATTCGCCTGTTCGGCAAGCTTTCCGTGCTGGAAAATGTTCTGGCCGGGCGTCACTGCCGCATGAAGGCGGGCATGCTGTCGTGCATGCTGCATCTGCCCCGGCAGCGCAGTGAAGAGCGTGCCGCCGTGGCGCGCTGTATGGAAGAACTGCGTTTTGTGGGGCTGGCCGACAGCCATGCCGAAGCCGCCGGGGGGCTTTCTTACGGCAACCAGCGGCTGCTTGAAATCGCCCGCGCACTGGCGTCCGACCCGCGCCTGCTCATTCTGGACGAGCCTGCCGGAGGCATGAATGATCAGGAAACTGTGGCTCTTGTAGACACCATAGCGGCCATTCGTGACAGGGGTATTACGGTGCTGCTGATCGAGCATGATATGCGGCTGGTCATGAAAATCTGTGAAAAACTGGTGGTGCTGGAACACGGCACCATGATAGCCCAGGGCGAGCCGGAGGCCGTGCGCCGCAATCCGGCGGTGGTGGAAGCCTACCTGGGCGTAGAAGACGAGAAGTGGTAAGCCATGTGCCTGTTGCAACTTTCTGACATACGGGTGAGCTACGGCAGCGTCGAGGTGCTGCACGGCATTAACCTGCGGGTGGAAGAGGGCGAGATAGTCACCATCCTCGGGGCTAACGGCGCGGGCAAAAGCACCACCCTGCTGTCCATCAGCGGGCTGGTGCGGCCCACTTCGGGCGAAATTCTTTTTGAAGGACAAAATCTTCTGCGGCTGCCGAGCCACAAGGTTGTGGGGCTGGGCATTGCGCAGTCGCCCGAGGGGCGGCGCGTTTTCGGCGTCATGAGCGTGCTTGAAAACCTTCGTCTGGGCGCTTTTTGCATTGAAGACAAAGCCCGCAGCGAGCGTACCCTGGAATGGATATTCGACCTTTTTCCGCGCCTGCTTGAGCGCAAGGATCAGCTTGCGGGGACGCTTTCGGGCGGCGAGCAGCAGATGCTCGCCATTGGCCGCGCCCTGATGGCCGAACCGCGCCTGCTGCTGCTGGACGAACCTTCTCTTGGTCTGGCGCCGCTTTTGGTACGCTCCATTTTTGAAACGGTGCGGGCCATCAACAAGCGCGGCGTCACCGTGCTGCTGGTGGAACAGAACGCCCGTGCGGCCCTCAAGCTGGCATCACGCGGCTACGTGCTGGAAGTGGGCAAGGTGGTTATGGAAGACCAGGCCCGCAGCCTGCTGAACAATGCCAGCGTGCGGGAAGCCTATCTGGGCGGCTAGGGCAACTTCACTTTGAATCTGCTCCGGGAGCGTTCCGGCAGCAGCCTTCCGCCGCTGCCGGGTGCAAGCCCGTATCCTGCGCGCGGCGAGGAACATCGACCCGTGCCGTTTTTGTGTTGCTGATTGCGTAAAAAGCCCCGCTTTCTGGTGGAAGCGGGGCTTTTTTTGTTTTTCGGGCGGAGCAGGACAAGCATCGATGAACGCTTTCAGCCACCGCGTGCGTTCTGGCCGCCGCCGTGCTGCCCAACGTACGCGGTGCAGCCGGACGGCCAGCGTGTACGGCTCAGCGCCCGAGATGCCACTGTGCGCCGATCTTTCAGGGCCGTGCCTTTATTTTTTCACGTAATAGTCCAGCGCTTTCACGCGGTAGCTGTTAACGGGCATCTTGTCAGTGGTTACATAGCCGGGAGCCGCGTTAATCAGGTCGGGAATGCGGTTCACCAGTGTGGCGCAGGTCAGTTCCACGGTGGCGGGACGGGTAATGACCACCTGGGTGTCAGGTTCGCCCATAAGGGTCCAGTCGTTGCGGTCCACCTCATCAGGAGCATAGACCTTGCCTATGCATTCGCTTTCAATGGCGATGCCTTCCTGCGTTTCGGTGGTGACCACTGCGGACATGCCCGTGGCATGCCCGGCGGGGATGGTCATGCCGAGGGTTTCGGACTTCAGTTCCGTGGAATGGGTCATGGGTACGCATTTCTGCACCTGACTTGTTACCGTAAGGCCGAGGCGTTCCGCCAGCCAGCCATTGACGTTCCACATGTAGGAAGGCAGAAATTCGCCTTTTTTGATAAGGGCAGCGCGTTCGCCTTCAGGAATGTTGTCTGCGGCGGCGATTTCTTTTTCAAAGGCGGCAAGGCTCAGCCCGGCCCCGTGCGCCTTTGCCAGCGCAATGCCGTAATCTTCCACATTATAGCTGGATTTGCCGCGTATTTTCCTGATGGTGTGCATGGCTCCGGCCAGGGTGGCGATAAGGTTGCCCCAGAACACGTCCTGATAGCCTGTGCCGCATATGGTGCAGCCGGTCTTTTTGGCGGTTTCGTCCAGTTCACGGGTGATGGCAGGCGAGGAATTGGCGGGAAAGATGGCCTCTTCGCAAATGGTGATGGCGTTGACGCCGGCCCGGGCGCAGGCCATAAGCGCATCCCTGACATCGCGAATCAGGCTCATGGTGGTGACAAGGCAGGCATCGGGCTTGACCTGGGCCAGCACTTTTTCCGCCTGAGCCGCGTCCTGAACGAGAACTTCCTTGTTTTCGCACCCCATGACGGAGCCGATGTCACGGCCGATGACCGCAGGATTGACGTCAAAGGCGGCTACAATTTCCGCGCCTTTTTCATATACATAGCGCATTGAATATCGCGACATTTTTCCGCAACCGTACTGGGCGATCCTAAGTTTGCTCATGGATTCCTCCTGGTTTGGAAAGTGGGGTTCTGGAGCAGATTAACTTTGAAATGCTTAACATTTCAAAGTTTTCATTCAGCCGAAAAATGCGATTTTCGGCTGAATCCGCGCCACATTGTGGCGCGCTGCACTTTCGTGCAGCGTTAGACACTGTCTAGAGCATTTACACTTTTTGCAAAGGTAAAATGCTCTAACTTGAAAAATAATTTCAATTAAAGTGTACGTGGTCTTTGTGAAAAATCAAGCATGCGCGATAGCTGTCCAAAGCGTGATGTGGGCCGTGGTCTTTATGGCCGTATTGCCGGAACTACAGTGAAAAGGCCGCGATCTTTTCAGATCGCGGCCTCCCGGCGGGCTTCCTGGAAGCATTGGGAATGGATATTCTCAATGCGAAAATGCCCCGGATTGCAGGCAGCCCTCTCAAGTGCAGATTGCGCCAGAGCAATTTCACTTTGAAATTGCTCTGGCGGCTGCGTGAGCAGTCGCCCGCCGCAAAGATGCAAGCGCAATTTACTTGCGCGGTTAAGCAGCGAAGCGAGCGTGTCTTAAACTTTGAGAATGTACATTCTCAAAGTTAATCTGCTCTAGAAAGCGTAAAGAAAGCCCGCGTTGAACGAATATGTGGTGCTGCGTTCCACCATTGGGCTGTCGGTAACTTCGCTACCCAGGAAAAGGGCCTTGCCGTTGAGAAGGACGCTCCAGCTCTCGGTAAGCGCCACGCGCAGGGTCAGCCCGGCATAGGGCGAGAACGCGCTTTCGGGGTTGTACTGCTTCAGGCCGCTTTTGCGTGATTCGCTGGAGCTGACGCTGTAGTAATAGTCGTTGTAGTTGCTGTCGGTCCACTGCGCGCCCACCGAGGGCATGATGATGATATTTTCGAAACGCAGCGGATAGGCGTAGGAAACATCGGCCATGACGCCGTTATTGACGCCCAGCACGTCCGTGGACAGCGTGGCTGATGCCAGACCGTAGCGGGAGCGCAGGGTGTAGTTCAAACCGGCCATGAGCGAGGAATAGCGATCGTCCAGCCGCTTCATCCTGTCATTGTCGCTCCACGAGGCATAAAAATGCTGCGGCAGGTAGGAAAGCTGGACGTTGAACTCGTGGTAGCGGTTTTTAAAGACATGCACGCCGCCGCTCAGGCCCCGCAGGTACAGCCAGTTGCCCTCGTAGCCCAGCAGGGGCAGGGGCGAACCCAGCGAGTCGATGCCCTTGTATTCCGATGTGCGCAACGACGCGCCAATACCCGCGTTAAAGCCCCACTTATCCTGCTGTGCAGCCGAAGCAGGGGCATCGGGATCATCTTCCCACAGTTCCTGTGCCTGCACTGTGGACGCTGCCAGCAGGCAGCAGATCCACAGCGGCAGCAGAAGCAGTGTGTTCAGGATAGAATATTTTTTCATGCACCCACCTGTGCGCGGTCTTCCAGCGCTGCGACGGAAGGCAGTTTTTTGCCTTCAAGCAGTTCCAGCGCTGCGCCGCCGCCGGTTGAGATATAGCCCATGCGGTCGGCCAGTCCGTATTTTTCTACGGCAGCTACGCTGTCGCCGCCGCCAACCACAACAAATGCCTTGGAGTCGCTCAGATATTCGGCCAGGGCCTTGGTCCCGTCGCCGAAGGGTTCCACCTCAAACGCGCCGACCGGGCCGTTCCAGACCACCGTGGCCGCCTTGGCAAGGAATTTTTCATACAGGGCCAGTGTTTCGGGACCGATATCAAGGATCATCTGGTCTCCCGGCACGTCACCCACGGCGTGCAGCATGGCCTGCTGGCGAGGAGCCAGTTCCTCGGCGGTGATCACGTCCACGGGCAGGGGCAGTTCCTTGTTGAGGGTCTTGGCCTGCGCCATTATTTTCTGGGCGTCGGGCAGCAGGTCTTCTTCGTACAGAGACTTGCCCACCATGTATCCTGCCGCGGCAAGAAAGGTGTTGGCTATGCCGCCGCCCACAATGAGCACATCCACTTTTTCCAGCAGGTTTTCCAGCAGGGCCAGCTTGGTGGATACCTTGGCCCCGCCGACAATCGCCACCACAGGCCGGGCGGGATTGTCGAGCACCTTGTCAAAAGCTGTCAGTTCGGCCTGCAGCAGGGGACCCGCGCAGGCCACAGCGGCGGCGCGCACAG
>NZ_JBAIYR010000094.1:0-7008 GCF_036763145.1 Desulfovibrio sp. 1188_IL3213
CCTTCTCGGCCCCCCTTGCATCCCCCCCGAAGCACCCCCGCCGGGCTTTCCATATTCCATCAACCCTCAGGGCCACATCTGCACTCACTCCGGGCAATCCTGCCGGGCCTTCCTGCTTCCGTAATTTCGCGAGGTCTGCGCGGCCTCTGCTGCGGGAGCTTCCCTCACTTCGTTCGGGTGATCTCCCTGCGCGCCGCGCAATGCCATCGTTTGCTTTCTCCCTGTATGAAAAAGTCAGGGCTGTGAGAACTCCGCAAATAGAACAGTTTCACTTTGAAATTGCTCTGACGGCTGCGTGAGCAGACGTTCGCTACGGAGGCGTAAGCACAGTTTATCTGCGCGGTTAAACGCCGAAGTGAGCGTGGCTTTAACTTTGAGAATGTACATTCTCAAAGTTAATCTGCTCTGACAGACTTGTCCGCTGGGCAGTAGTATTTCCTCTTGGAGGGTAACGCACTATTATTTTTGCGTTCCCTGCGCTGCGGAATCCGCGCGGGATATGAGGCAGGGGGAGCGCCCGGTCAGGCGCAGGATTATCTGCATCAGCAGAACCGGTGCAAGAATGAGGGCGCAGGTCAGGTGGCAGAGCTTGATCATCGCGTAGGTTTCACCAAAAAAGGCCACGTCCGGCAGGTTGTGCAGCACCAGGGTCAGGCCGCTGAGAATAAGGGCGCCGATCAGTGACGCCCGCAGACACCCGCCCACGGTGAGGCGCAGGTCCTTTCTGCCCTGCCGCCACCAGATGATGACGGCATAGGTGCTGAGCATAAGCAGGGCCGCAGCCGCATAGTAATGCCACAGGGAGGCCCGGTTGTCCCAGCCTACCAGCCCGAAGCGCACCGCAAACGGCAAATGTGCCAGGCCGGAAAATACAGCGGTCATAAGGCTTGCAGACCACAGGACACGAAACAGGCCGGAAAAAAGTTCCCGTCGTCGGTGCGGACGAATCATGGCTTGCGCTCCTTTCGCCGGTCGCGCCACAGGCGCAATGAAGCGAGGGCTGCTCCGGCCAGGGGGGCCGCCAACACAAGGTCAAGCAGGCTGTTTTCTTTTTCCATGCTGGCTCTGGCCGGGCGCAGGCTGGGCTGCCCGATGTCTACCTGCCCCTGCTGCAGCATGGCGGCTTCAATGTCTCTGAAAGGAATGGAAGAGACGTAGATGGTGTTGGTTCCACCGTTTTCCGTAAGGCCAAAAAGCTCTCCCCGTCGCAGGCTCGCCATTTCTTTGGCACGAACCACCATTTTGTTGCGGGGGCCGATGCTCTGCGCCCCGGACGGACAGGCGGCCACGCAAGCGGGCGTCTGGCCTTCCTCCAGCAGGCTTCGGCAATAATCACATTTGAATACAAGGCCGTAGCCGATATAGCGTGGCGCTATCTTGAGGTAAGGCCCCACGCCAGACTGACGCTGCGGGATGCCCCAGGGGCAGGCCCGGTGACAGGACCCGTCGCCCAAACACATGGATTCGTCAATGTAGGCAGCGCCTTGTGGACTTTGACGAGCAGCGCCTGACGGACACAGGCTCACACACTGGGGATTGAGGCAGTGCAGGCAGCGGCGCGGCATAAACACCTTATGCCCCTCGCGACGCCCCGACAGGGTGCAGGACTGGATGTACAGCCAGTTGTATGGGGTCAGACGGCTCGTGACGTCCTGTCGCTCAGACCAGTCGATGATTGGCTTCCAGGAGGGGACCGGGCGGGGGATGGGTTTCCGCGGAATGGGCAGTCCGGCAAGATTACGATCCCGGCAGGCGGTTACACACGCGCCGCAGCCGGTACAACGATCAACGTCAATGATGGTGCAGCAGTCCACAGCGTCTGTGGACAGGCGCAGGGCCATGCCTCGGGCGGGCTGAATGCCTGCCAGACCAAGACCGGCGGCTCCGGCTGCGGATGTCAGCCCTTTAAGAAGGCTTCTGCGTTCTGGTAAAAAGTCTTTTGCCATGCTGTCCCTTGAAAGGTCTTTGCCATGTCTTTTCATGGATTATGTACACATGGTACGCGGAGCAGGAGGTTCGCGTCAACGCGAGGCGGAAGAAAAACGGGGCGGCAGCGGGGCGGTCGCAATGCGCGGTCTGCCGTGATGCCGTGCCCGGTACGCACCTGATGGTGCGCCGGGGGCGTGGATGGTCTGACAGTGTGGAATGTTTGAGGCGCGCGGGGCGGTCTGCCGAGTGTCGAGGCTTACGCGCGTGTGCCGCCGGTACCGCGTGCTCGTGTCAACGAGGTAACCATTGCGGGACGGTTTTGTAAACCCGTTGGCGCTGTTCCTGTACGCGTGGGCCTGAATGCCTTGCGCCTGTCCATCTGTATTTGGCGCCTCCGGGCTGTAGATCTGCGTTTGCGCTGCGCAATGCGTGGATCAGGCCGTCTTTTTTTCAAAGGGCGGCGGTGGCCGCCAGCGCCAGAAAAGGGCAAGCAGGGGAACAAGGCCCACAAGTTCCGCAACCTCTCGCGGGGCCACCTTGCCCGCGATCTGCCACAGGGCCAGGCTCGCCATGATGGCAGCCAGCATAAGCAGCCATTGCCCCGCACTCATGGGCCGGGCGGCCCACTGGAAAAAGCCCACCGTCAGAATGGCGACCCACACCTTGGTGATGGTCAGGGACAGGGCCGCGCCCTCAAGAGGCATGGCCGGAATGAGCGTGAAGCAGCAGATGATGTTGAGCACAAGGCCGCTTACATAAAAGGCCAGCAGCAGGCGGTGGCGGCGCATGCCGATCATGGCGTAGGCTGCCAGGTTATGCAAAAAGGCCGTGGCCAGACACGGGGTAAGCAGTTGCTGGGCGCGGACGGCGCTTTCATAGTTTTGCCCGTAAATAAAGGGCAAAAAGCGGTCGCTTTCCACACAGATAAGAAAAATTATGGGTAGGGCCGCTGCCCAGAGCGTCCGGGCCGTCTGGCCCGCCAACTGGCTGAAGGCGGCCCTGTCCTGTTGCCAGTGCCTTGCCAGCAAAGGAAATATGACCTTGCCGAGCAGGGCGCTGGAAACCAGAACAGACAAGCCTTCAATGGTTTCCCAGGCAACCCCGTAACCGCCCACATCGGCATTGCCGCCATACTGTTTGAGAAAGATGACGTTGATCTTGTTATAGAACATGGCGCAGGCGGCCATGCAGGTAAAAATAAGCCCGTGCTTCATCTGGCGCGCAAGATCAAGCATGCCGGATTTGCCCACGCCGGTCAGGGGGTTGCGCCCCAGCGCCGCCAGGGCGAAAATGATGCAGAGGACGGATTCGATGGGTTTGTACAGCGCGATGACAATGGGCGGCGCGCCCATAACCACGCAGGCGATGCCGAAGCCGATGCCGATGAGAGCCGACGGCACACGGATGCGCATTTCCACATCCTGTCGGCCACGGGCCTGACACAGGGCAAAAAAAGAGTCGCTTACGCCGTCAAGGCCAAGGCCTGCGGCAATGCAGAGCACAATAAGGCGCAGTTCCGGGCTGTAGTTTTGCCAGCCTGTTACCAGCCAGGTTGCGGCAAGGGCCAGCACCAGCACAACGAGCTTGAGCCACGTGACTTCACCAAGCAGCGCCCTGGGGCGGCCCTCGCGCCGGGCAAAGGTGGACAGCAGAAAATCGTTAAGCCCCACATCGGCAATGGTTTTCACCAGATAACCGAATGTGAGGGCCAACACGATCTGGCCCATAATGTCCGGGCTGCGGCGGGCCAGCAAGATGGTAAAGGCCGTCCATGCCAGGTCGCGCGTCCATTGCGCGCCCAGAATATAGCCGAGCCTGCGGGGGATGCTCTTGAGCTTCATGCCTGGGCTTTACCTGCCGCCCCCGAAACGCACGACGGCCTTGAAACCGGGCTTGAGTTCCAGATCTGGGTTGGGAACCGTGATCTCCACCGTGTAGTAAGACGGATTCGAGACGCTCATGTCGTTGGAAACCCAGGATATTTCGTTGACCTTGCCGGGGAATATCTTGTTGCCCAGCGAGGGGATTTCCACGTCTACCTTGTCACCTGCCGCGATGCCGCTGATTTCGGCCTCGTACACGGGAACCTGGATCAGCACGGGGTCAAGCTGCCCCACCCTGATGGGCATGCTGCCGGCAGGAAGCAGGGAGCCCGGATTGAGGGTGGCGTCAAGCGAGAGCACATAGCCCTTGATGGGAGAGGTCAGGGTAAGGGTTTCAGGCAGAATTTCGCCTTCCTTGATCTCTTGCCCAAAGTAGCTGCTCAGTTCCTTAAGGCGGATGGAAAAGCTGTTTTCAGCTTTTTTGATGGTAGTGGTGGTAAGCTCGATGCGGCGCTGCAAAGAGGTCACGTCTTCTTCAAGACGCCCTGAAGCCTGGCGGGAACCAAGGCCCGATGCGGCAAGTTGACGCGCCTTGTTGCGCTGGGCGATGGTTTCGGCCAGCTTGCGTTCAAGATCAAGAACCTGCCCCTTGAGACTTTCTGTGCCGGCCCCCTGCATGACCTCGCGCTGCAAGGTACGCTCGGCGTCTTCGTGCAGGTGGTAGCGCATGAGGGGGGCGTCTTCTTCCACGGCTTCGCCGGGTTTGACAAGCACAGCGTCCACAACCCCGTTAAAGGGCATGGGTACGGCTCGTGTAACCGTTGTCACCACTTTGCCGGTCAGAATGGTCACGCCGCTTTTGCCGCCCTCGGCAGCAGTGCCTGCGGCGGCGAATGCCAGGCTGACCAGCAGGGCCAGTGTGGCTGCCAGGCCCCGCGCGGCGGGGAGACATATACGGGCAAGGCGTTGCATTACAGCACCTCTTTGGCGGGCAGGCCGAGGAAATGTTCCTGAAGCGCCGTGGAAAGATACATCCATTCAAGCTGGGCCAGTTCGCAGGTCAGCTCGGCGCGGATAAGGGCTATCTGGGCCTGCACCATGGCTTCCTTTCTGTCGGCCACGGCGGGCAGCTCGGCGATGCCTTCATTGAAAGAAATATGGGCTTCCTTGTACTGCATGGCCGCCGTGTCAAAGCGCGTGCGCGCGAGCTTGAGTTCGGTTTCGGCCAGGGCCACGTTCTGTTCGGCCTGCAGCCACCGGTTGGAATAGTCGGTGCGTTTGCGGGCCATCTCGTGAAATGCCTGCGCCTTTTGCATGCGGGCAGTCTGCACGCCGCGATAACGGCGGCCCCAGTCCAGCAGGGGAAAGCTGAAGTTCAGGTGCAGGAAGGTGTCTTCGCTGCCGCTGGCTGGCTGGTACTGACCGGCCGGCGGGCTGTTGTTGAGGGCAATGCTCATGTCGGGAATGTACTGCGCCCAGGCAACCATGATGTTATAGTCGCCCAGCTTGATCTGGCCGCGCAGCAGCAGGTCGTCTTCGGTGGTTGTCCAGCGTTCGTCCCATTTGAGCCTGCGCCCGTTGAAGCCGCGCAGGATCTCTTCGGCGCTGGAGGTGTCCACATCCAGGCGCTGTTGGGGATCAACGCCCGCCAGTATTTTAAGCTGGGTGAGCTGCATGGTTTCTTTCATCTTGGTCTGCTCCAGCATGAGTTCAAGCTCGCGCTGGTGCTGCATGGCAAGATTGAGAGAAACCCCCTGGCGGCCGTCAACGGCTTCCACCTGCTGCCAGTAGGCAATCAGTTCCTTGCCGATGGGCAGCAGTTCTTTTTGCGCCTTGACGATTTTCTTCTGTGCCTGCAGTTGCAGATACGCCTGGCCGATCTTGTAGATGGCCTCGCCCACGGCCTTGCGGTGCGTGGAGATGGCAAGGTTGACCATGGCCTTCTGCACCTGATGCTCAAAATAGCTGGCAACAGGATTGGGAAAGGCCGCGTAAAAACCCACGGTAAACTTGGTACGCCCGTAATCGCCGGGGGTATCCTTGTGGTTCATGTTGTACTGCGTGAGGTTGTTGCTGACCTGCAAGGTCATGCGCGGCTCTGGCAGATACTTCCACACGGCGTCGGTAAGGGCGACGCGCTTGATTTCCAGGTCCACCGCGCTGTTCACCAGAAGCGGCGATTGCTGGATGGTAAGAAAAACACAGTCTTCAAAGGTGAAGACCTTGGCGGGATCATAAAGATTGGGAACCGCGGCCTCAAGCTTGCTCTTGTTTTCCACCGGTACGCCGGGGGCCTCTTCCAGCCAGTGTCTGGCGGGCAGTTCCGGCGATTTGAGGCCCGCCTTGTTGGAGGCGCAGGCAGAGAAAAACAGGGTCAGAACAAGCAGCAGCGGAAGATAGGTCCGCGCTGGAAGGAATGTACGTGCGTTATGCGGCATCTGGCACCCTTTACAGGCTCGCGCCCGGCGCGTTGGTAAGGTCACGGTTATTGCGGCGGGAGCGCGCCAAGGCGCGAGGATTCGTGGTCCCGTCGGTCAAATTCCAGATGATGAAGGGTAAGGAAGATGCGGCCGCGCTCATCAACGGCCTGGCCGTCAAAGCGCAACAGCCGGGGATCCGACCAGGAGCGGCGCAGCACCACATGCCACGGGCCTTTGCCCCTTTCGGCCCCGAATCGGATAAAACCGGCCGCATGCAGCCGCCAGCAGCGCACCGCATGGACCGCCGCTGTCATGTCCGCTCCGCTGTTTTCAGCTTCCTGTGCTATGGACAGCCAGGCAGCCTGCACCATTCCCTCCACCACATGCAGAACGTCAGTATAGCCTTTATTGCCTTCGGGGGCAATGGCCGCATGCGGCGGATTCAAGCGTGCCGCATACCTGTGTCCCGGTAAAACCAAAAAATCTCGCAACATGCGCCAGGGGGCGCCAAGGCCGACGGCCTCATAAAAAACTTCGGCGTTCAGACCGGGGACAGCGGTATGGTGTTCCCTTCCGGGGACGCCGGTTTCGTGCGGCCACAGGGGGGGGACCTGCCCGCTGCCGGCAGCCAGCAGGGTCATGCCGCCGGCTACGGGGGTGTATCTGTCGAGACGCCTGCCGTTGGCCGTTATGTCGCGTACTGCCAGTTCGCCCCTGCACATGCGGGTCATGACGCCGTCCTGCATGAGCCAGGGTTCGGCTTCCGTAGTCAGGCGGCACTCGCGCGTAATGCCGGGCGGCAAAAGCGGCGGCTCGTGAAAGCGCAGGTCGGAAAA
>NZ_JBAIYR010000095.1:0-6986 GCF_036763145.1 Desulfovibrio sp. 1188_IL3213
GGGAGATGCCGAAGCCCTGGCCGAAGCCATTGCCCTGCTTGCCGGAGATGCTGCCCTGGCCGCGCGTCTGGCCCGCAACGGCAGGTTGCTGGCGGCCCACATGTTTGATCCTGAAGCCAACAACGACCGTTTGGCCCGTATTTTTACCAATAATTACAAGTGCTGGAAAGAATCATGTGCGGAATAGCCGGTATCTGCCGATTGGACGCCTCGCCCCTTGACTCCCAGGCCCTTCAGTGGGTCAAGGCCATGACCGACCGCCTCGCCCATCGGGGACCGGACGGCGAAGGACAATGGCTGAACGGCCCGGTCTGTCTTGGCCACCGGCGGCTTTCCATCATTGACCTCGGCACGGGCGGCCAGCCCATGCACAGCGTGGATGGGCGCTATACCATTGTCTTTAATGGCGAGATATACAACTTTGCGGAGCTGAAAGAAGAACTTTCCAAGGCCGGAGCGCGTTTTCAGACCAGTTCGGACACTGAGGTCATTCTTGAGGGGTACCGCCAGTGGGGTGTGGGCTGCCTTGCCCGCTTTAACGGCATGTTTGCCTTTGCCCTGTGGGATGCCGTGGAGCAGCGCCTTTTCTGCGCGCGCGATCCCTTCGGTAAAAAGCCGTTTTTTTATACGGTGCAGCAGGGCAGACTGCATTTCGCCTCGGAGCTGACGGCCCTTGAGCAACTGCGCGGCCAGGGTGCGGGCCTGAGCCTGAGCCTGCGGCCCGAAGCCGTCATGCGCTATCTGGCCTATGAATACGTGCCGACCCCGCAGACGGTGTATGGCGAAGTGGAAAGCCTGCCCCCTGCGCACTGGCTTATGCTTGAAGGCGGAAGCCTACGTACGGGCCGCTACTGGGACATGCCCGTGCCGGACGAAAACGACCGGCGCGGCACGGACGAGCTTTGTGAGGAGTTGCGGATTCTGCTGGCCCGGGCCGTGCGACGCCGCATGATCAGCGATGTGCCGCTGGGTGTTTTTCTTTCGGGCGGTATTGATTCGTCCATTGTGGCAGGATTGATGGCCCGCCAGTCGTCCACGCCGGTGAAAACTTTTTCCATAGGTTTCACCGAAGCCAGTTACGATGAATCGCGCTATGCCCGGATTGTTGCCGGTGCTTTCGGCACAGACCATAACGAGCGCGTGCTTTCAGCGGAAGAATGCGCCGACAGTCTGCCCGGCATTATCAGCAGGATGGACGTGCCCATGGCGGATGCCTCGGTAGCGCCCACCTGGCTGCTTTCGGGGGTGACCCGCGAAAAGGTCACCGTGGCGCTGGGGGGAGACGGCGCGGACGAACTGTGGGCCGGGTATGAGCACTACATCGGCTTCAAGGTGGCCGAGTGGTATAATGCCCTGCCTGCCGTGCTGCGGCGCAAGGTTGTGGAGCCTCTGGCCCGCCGCCTGCCGTCGTCCGCCGGGTATATCAATCCGCGTCTGGCGGTGGCCACTTTTCTGCGCGCCGCGCAGGCTCCGGCATGGCAGCGCGTGCAGACCATGCTGACGGCTTTTACGCCCGACATGCAGGCAGAGATTTTGGACGCCCCGTTCAAGGCGCAGGCTCCCGGTTTTCTTGCGCCGGAACGTCTGTTTGCTCCCACCCGGGAGCAGTATGAGCACTGGCGGCCCTATTCTGCGGCTGCGCCTCTGGCGCGGGCTTTTTACGTGTATGTGCGCCAGTTCATGTTGGATGATATTCTGGTCAAGGTGGACCGTTGCTCCATGCTGCACAGCCTTGAGGTGCGGGCGCCGTTTCTGGACAAGGACGTGGCCGAGTTTGCCGCGCGCCTGCCCGTGGGCCGCAAACTGCACGGCTTCAAGCGCAAATGGCTGCTCAAGCGGGCTTTTGCAGATATGTTGCCCAAAGAGATTTTGTACCGCAACAAGCGGGGTTTTCAGATTCCCGTGGCGGAATGGCTGCGCGGGCGCATGCGTCCGCTTGTGGAAGACCTGCTCAGTGCGGACAGCCTCAAGGCGCAAGGTATTTTTGATCCTGTGGCAGTCCGCGCCCTGGTGGACGAGCATGTTTCGGGCAGGGCAGACCTGCGCAAGCCCCTGTGGACACTGCTGGTCTTCCAGCTCTGGTGGCAGGCGCGCAACGGCAGCGGAGCGGCCTTCTAGACAGTGTCGTCACGAGCGCCTTTCCCGGTATCTCTGCGTCGAACTTCGCCTTTTATTCCGGTCGGGTACCATAAGAGTACACTCCCTGCATAAAAAGCTCGTTCTCCTTGATATACCAAGGAAATTCATCTCGTGACGACACTGCCTGGAGCAATTTAACTTTTAAATTGCTGGACGGCTGCGTGAGCAGACGTTCGCTACGGAGGCGTAAGCGCAGTTTATCTGCGCGGTTAAACGCCGAAGTGAGCGTGCCTTAAACTTTGATAATGTACATTCTCAAAGTTTTCATTCAGCCCCAAAATACGATTTTCGGCTGAATCCACGCCACATCGCGGCGCGCTATTTATACTTTTTCAAAGTTAAAATGCTCAAGAACAGGTGCCTTGTGACTTTCCTTGGCGACTCCAGCCGCAACAGCAAGGCGCTCCATATCTGGAAAGCGCTCCATTATCCGGGGCTGTTGGCGCTTGAGGCGCTCCGGTTGTCTTTATTGGGAGCCATCCGCGCGGCGAGGCCGCGCCGCAACACGCATCCGCTCCTGGCAAACGTTTTTTACGCCTGCAGCGGCCTTTTCCGGGGAGGCCCTTCTTGCCAGTCATGCCCCGATGCTTATATGCTTTAATGGCGTGGCAGCGCGGGGCATGAGGTTTTTTGTGCCAGTGCAGAGTCAACGCATCCATATAATTTTCGCAAGGCGAGGAGTTTGCATGACCAGCCAGATCAAGACCGTTCTTCTTCTGGGTTTGCTTTCGGGCATCATCATTGTGCTCGGCGGCCTGCTGGGCGGGCGCACGGGCATCATCATCGCTTTCGGCATGGCCCTGCTCATGAACGTGGGCAGCTACTGGTACTCGGACAAGATCGTGCTATCCATGTACCGTGCGCGCGAGCTTGCACCGGAAGAAGCCCCATACCTGCATAAGATTGTTGAAGAACTGGCGTACAATGCGGGTATTCCCAAGCCCCGCGTGTGCGTGGTTCCCGAGGAGGCCCCCAATGCCTTTGCCACGGGGCGCAACCCTGAAAATGCCGTGGTTGCCGTAACAGAAGGGCTTATGCGCCTGCTGCCGCCCGAAGAGCTGCGCGGCGTGGTGGCGCATGAAATCGGCCATATCGTCAACCGCGACATACTCATTCAGACCATTGCCGGGGTGATGGCTTCCGCCATTGTGACCATGGCGAACATCTTTCAGTTTACAGCCATTTTCGGCGGCAACCGGGACAGCGAGGGCAACGGGGTCAATCCCATAGCCGCACTGGTCATGGCCTTGCTGGCCCCTATGGCCGCCGGACTTGTGCAGATGGCCATTTCGCGTTCGCGCGAATATCTGGCCGACGACACGGGAGCGGAGCTTTGCGGGCAGCCTCTGGCTCTGGCAGGCGCTCTTGCCAAGCTGGGCGCGGCCAGTGGGCGCATACCCATGCGCGAAGGCAACCCCAGTACCGAGCAGATGTTCATTGTGTCCCCCATGTTTGCCCACGGCAGCATGGCTAATCTTTTCAGCACGCACCCGCCCCTGGAAGAACGCATCCGCAGGCTTCAGGCCATGGCCGCTTCCCGACGCTGACTGTCCTTTTAGAGCATTTCACTTTGAAACTGCTCTGGCGGCTGCGTGAGTAAGCGCAATGTATTTGCGCTGTGAAGCGCCGAAACGGGCGTGCCGTAAACTTTGAGAATGTCCATCCTCAAAGTTGATCTGCCCTAAAGGCGGCATATAACCGGGCGTGAGCGCCCGTTACACTGAGGTAGACAATGCAAGCACGCCTTTTGCTGGTTACACTGCTGGCCCTGCCCTTGCTGGCCTGCGTCAAGGCCGGGCCAGCGCCCGAGCCGGAGCAGGAGTTTCCGGCGGAGCCTTGCCCCTTTGTCTATGTTTTTGCCCCCGGCAATTACATTGTAGACATTGCAAGCGGCGCGCAGGTGGTACTTGACCCCGGCGTGCAGGAATTTGAGCTGTTCTGCTCGCCCGGCGCCGCGCGCAGCGCCATCAATCAGGGCATGGAAAAAGGCGCGCTGCCCGAAGGCGACTGGCGCATCTACCGTCTGGACGGAACGCTGGAGGACCTGGCCCAGAAAAGCCCGCACCGGCGCTATACGCTCAAGCGTATGGCCCAGGTGGTGGACTGGGTTACGGAAAATATTTAGGGCGGATATGGCGCATGCGCTTTTGCATGAGCGCTGTCCGGCGTTGGCCGGCAGCTTTTTCGGTGCAGCGTGAGCAACAAGTTTTGGCGGCTTTTTGAAGATGACAGTGCGGTTTGCTTGCTGCAGCGTTGGGCGGCGCAAGGCCCGTGCGTTGCGGGCTTGGCCGCAACGCCTGCGGTCACCGGTTCAACCTGCGTTTCAGGCTGCGTTTTAAACAGCATTCCAAACTGCATTTCAACTTGCGCTCCGGACTGCGCTCCTGCGTGGCGGCGCTTGCGCGAGTCTGCGCGGGGCACGTTCAAGATAACATTGCGCGCATGCCGTCTGGCGTGAACAGATGGCTTTCATGAGGCAAGGCCGGTCCTGTGGACCGGCCTTTTCGTATGCTTGCGCACTGTCAGGCATGGCAGCTTTGCGGCCATACATGCCGGTGTGATGCTGCCGCTCAAGAAGTGCGCGTAGTGCAGCCAGGGAGCCAGGCCTGAAAGTGGCCGGCTGCCCAACGTCGTAGGCAAGTAAATCATGACACCGCTTTTGGCGTGTGCCTGAAATCATCACAGCGCAGCGGGCTGACAACGTGTGTTTCTGTGTATTGTCCAGCTTCGCGGGCGGTCTGGCTGACGGCAACGCGCGGCGCGCAGGGAGATCACCGGGCGAAGCGGGGAAGCCTGCGCAGACGACGCGTCGTTGTTCCGCAAATCACTTCAGGAATGATTCCTGTGCGTGTATATCCAACTGATCGGCATCGCAGTCTTTATTGCTGTTTATGCTGTCCAGCGTGTCAGGGTGGCGCTGCGCGGCGTCCTGCACTATGCTGGCATATGGATAAAACCCGCTTTTGCCCGTCATGGGTGAAAGAGTACCCCATACGAGGATGATACTATGGAAACAAGCGCAAGAAATGTCTTTAAAGGCAAAGTGGTGGCGGTGCGTTCCGGCGCAGTCAACGATGAGGTGGAGCTGTCCGTCGATGGTGGGCTGAATATCGTGGCCTCCATAACCAAGGTGAGCACCGGCAAGCTTGGGCTCAAGCCCGGTGTGGAAGCTATGGCCCTGATCAAGGCGAGCTTTGTGCTGCTGATGAATGATGCCGAAAAGTATCTTCTTTCCACGCGCAACCAGTTCCCCGGCACAGTGAGCAAGGTTACGCCCGGCGCGGTCAACGCCGAAGTGCTGGTAGATATGCCCGGCGGCGTGGGCATCACGTCCATTGTCACCATGGGCAGCGTGGAAAAGCTGGGTCTGGCCGTGGGCAAAAAAGTGACGGCCATTGTCAAGGCTTCGCAGGTTATTCTGGCAGTACCCCGATAGCGATTTTGCTGCGCTGAGCGGCTGTGGGTCCGTGTTCCTGCGGACGCGCGTGCAGTCAGTGCGGGAAGGCCCGGAGCCCGGAAGGCTCCGGGCCTTGTTCTTTCAAGGTTGGCGGCACGTTGCCGCGGCGGTGAGGCTAAAGGGGCGGCTTTTGGCGGGGCGGCTTTGCCCTTTGGCACATGGCGGGAAGTCCGGCGGCCAACCCCTGCCGGCTGCGCTTGGTTTCGGGAGCAAAAGGGCGGGCAAGCCTGGCGGACATAGGCGAGCCGTGTGTAAAGCACGATGCCCCACCCGATGGCTCTGGACGCTACGTGAGCTGGTTTGGAGCGGCCGGAAACTGTGTTCTTTAAATGCTGGCGTGGAGACTTGGCGTGGATTTTGCCGCGTGGGGCGTGCGAAAAAACAGGCGGAATAAAAAAAGATGATATGAGGCAGGGGGTTGGCGAAAAAAAGTTCGCCAGAAATAATAAAAAACGCACAATCCTTTTATTTACGGTATTGTGATTTTTTTATCAATAAGATTATTTGTGCAAAAATTATGTGAAAAATTGCGCAGCTCCTTGACCTAAACTTATATTCGTTCTAGTTTAATGCAGCGCAATAAAAGCCCAGCGTGATCGCGGGAGGTTGCCATGTGGGATGACTGCTGCGATTACAATATGGTTCGTGAAGTACGGGTAAAAAGCATTGCTTACCTCGGTGCGGGAGCCATAGACAAGATAGACCCCATCCTGGGCAAGTTGAAAAGCGAGGGAATAACAGCAGTCCTTTGTGTTTGCGGCGGTCATGCCTACCGCGCTTCGGGCGCGTGGGACAAAGTAGAAGCCGCCGCCCTCAGACATGGCATTGTGCCTGCCCTGTACAACAGGGTTACGCCCAACCCCACCACAGATACTGTGGACGATGCAGCAGCCCTTGGGCGGGCCATCAATGCCGGAGCAGTGCTCGCCATCGGCGGGGGCAGTCCTCTGGACTGCGGCAAGAGCGCGGCCATACTGCTGGCTAACCCCGGTAAAAGCGCTGAAGATCTTTTTTGTTTTCGCTTCACGCCCCAAAAGGCCCTTCCTCTGGTTGCCGTCAATCTCACCCACGGCACGGGCAGTGAAGTAAACCGTTTTGCCGTGGTCACCGTATCAGGGCGCAGTCACAGATCCATTGTGGGATACGACTGCATGTACCCCCGTTACGCCATTGACGATCCGGCCCTTATGACCGGGCTTTCGGCAGAGCAGAGCCGTTATGTGTCCATAAATGCGTTCTGCAGGGTTGTGGAAGCAGCCACAGCCACGGCAGCCAACCCACTGGCGGTTACGCTGGCCCGCGAAACCGTGGGCCTGGTCCATCGCTGGCTGCCTGTGGCGCTGACAGAGCCGGAAAACCTCAAGGCCCGTTACGGGCTGTGCCTGGCGGC
>NZ_JBAIYR010000096.1:0-6980 GCF_036763145.1 Desulfovibrio sp. 1188_IL3213
GCGCGCTCGAACTCAGCGAAGGCCCCCATCACCGACAGCATCAGGTTGGCCATCGGCGAGTCCTCGCCAGTGAACACCAGGCCCTCCTTCAGGAACTCGATGCGCACGCCGCGCTGAGTCAGCTTCTGTACCAAGCGACGCAGGTCATCGAGGTTGCGGGCCAGCCGATCCATGCTGTGCACCACCACTGTATCGCCTTCGCGGACGAAGCTCAGCAGCGCTTCGAGCTGGGGGCGCTGGGTGTCCTTGCCCGATGCCTTGTCGGTGAACACCTTGCTCACCTGGGTTTGTTCCAGCTGGCGTTCCGGGTTCTGGTCAAAGCTGCTGACCCGGACGTAGCCGATGCGGTGCCCCTGCACGATGTCTCCTTGGTTGAAGGCGGCTTAAGTGCACTTTCTGTTCCGTTGTGCCTCAAAGCCCATTTCTGTCAGGCTGAAATCTATAACCTTCGCGGGCATGTGTCAAAAAATGGGAAAGCAGACTCTATTCTGACGAAGCGGCGCGGCCCTGCCTGACATCAAGTTAGGGTATAGCCTAGATTGACATGCGCGATGCAACCCTTAACTTGCTTGCACCTATCGTTTCCATGCTAGCTTTATCGTAACGCTCAAGAAATTGGGCTTAATGCCGAAAACAATAAAATAAAACAGCCAACCCTTGAGGTTCTTATGCGCCAGAATTTACCAGTGACGGGTCGAAACTTAGAACTCCCAAAAGATGCCAATATTCTTTCGACTACCTCCCCTCAAAGCCATATCACGTACGTTAATCCTGACTTCATTAAAATCAGTGGTTTCACTGAGGAAGAACTATTAGGCCAGCCTCACAACATCGTAAGACACCCAGATATGCCGCCTGCTGCATTTGAGCATATGTGGAGTACATTAAAATCTGGCCGCTCATGGATGGGGCTAGTAAAAAATCGCTGTAAAAATGGCGACCACTATTGGGTAAGTGCTTATGTAACGCCAATAGCTAAGAATGGTTCGATTGTTGAATACCAGTCTGTAAGGACCAAGCCTGAACCTGAGCAGGTTTTGGCTGCGGAAAAATTATATGCTCAATTGAGAAGCGGGAAGGCCGCGAGGCCGAAATTGGCTGCTAGCTTTTCCGTGAAAATACTCTTGCTCATATGGGGTAGTATTATATCAAGCGCAATGGCTGCCGGCATGCTTACTGATACATCAATAAGCAGCTTATTGTTAGCCACTTTAATGTCAGGAAGCTTAAGCTCTGTTAGTGTTTTGGCTATTCTCTCTCCTCTTGGAAGACTGGTTGAAAGAGCCAGGAATATTTCCAATAACCCATTAAGTCAATCCCTCTACACTGGGCGCACCGATGAGTTTGGCCAAATAGAGTTTGCTTTACGAATGATGCAAGCTGAAACAGGCGCCATAGTAGGTCGCATAGGTGATGCATCAAATCGGCTTAGCGAACACACCCGAGGCCTACTAAAGGATATTGAGTCAAGCAATGTACTTACAGTTGAGCAGCAGGCAGAGACAGATCAAATAGCAACGGCAGTAAACCAAATGGTGGCAAGCATTCAAGAGGTTGCGAGCAATGCACAGCATGCTGCAGATGCGGCCGGAAGAGCAGACACTGAGACGGCATCTGGCCAGCGTCTGGTAGCCCACACAAGCCAGTCAATCACTGCCCTTGAAGGTGAAATTAGGCAAGCCACTCAGGTTATTCATGAGCTTGAAGGTCAAAGTAACGAGATATCAAAAGTTCTTGACGTTATACGAGGGATCGCCGAGCAAACGAATTTGTTGGCACTCAACGCAGCAATTGAGGCCGCGCGTGCTGGTGAGCAGGGGCGTGGTTTTGCTGTTGTCGCCGATGAGGTTCGCAGTCTTGCTGCTCGCACACAGCAATCGACAACGGATATTCAAAGCATGATCAGCGCTCTACAAGAGCGAGCGCAATCCGCTGTTACAGTCATGGAGCAAAGTAGTCGGCAAGCGCACACGAGTGTAGCTCACGCAGAGGAAGCAGCTACAGCTCTTGATGGAATTGGCCAACGCGTTAACGAAATTACCGACATGAACGCGCAAATAGCGACTGCGGTCGAGCAGCAGGGAGCAGTAAGTGAAGACATAAACCGCAGTATTATCAATATACGCGATGCTGCTGATACCAATGTACAGACCGGGCAGAATAATTTGCAAAGTGCGAAATCTGTCGCTCAGTTAACTAGCGCTCTGAGCGAACTGGCAAAACAGTTTTGGGAAAAACGAGGATAACGCTTTTCAGTATCTCGACAGGGATAACTTACTTTACCATCGGTTATCCCTTTTAGCCGCACAAATTTTAGCCATGGCTTTTCAGGAAGTCAGGGCTATCAGAATGGCCTTAGAAAGCCTAGTCAAAGAGCTGTCACGAGAACACCGTTAGCTTAGCGTACGATTTTTTCCGAATTCTGCGGTTCCCCCAAATACAGGGATTTGCTACGGCCTGGCTGTGGACATATAACAATGAGCGACCAAACATGGGCATTGGCGGCATCACTCCAGCTATGAAACGTAAGCTGGCGGCATAGGCTCTACTTTGGAGAGCTACTAAAAAGGGGATGATTACCGGCCGATTTTGGCGTGCAACTCGTGCAGCTCTTTTTCCTTTTTGGCCTCTTCCGTCTTGATTTCGCCGGAAAAAATGCCGGTCGCGGATTCCTTGAGCTGCTTCACCCATTTGTGGACCAGCGTCTGGTGGACGCCAAACTCACTGCACAGTTCGGCAACTGTTTTCTCGCCTGAAAGGGCGGCAAGCGCCACCTTGGCCTTGAAAGCGGGCAAATGATTTCTGCGTTTGG
The DNA here is from genome assembly GCF_036763145.1 of Desulfovibrio sp. 1188_IL3213. Lineage (NCBI taxonomy): Bacteria > Pseudomonadati > Thermodesulfobacteriota > Desulfovibrionia > Desulfovibrionales > Desulfovibrionaceae > Desulfovibrio > Desulfovibrio sp. 1188_IL3213. Next base: position 2,813 of record NZ_JBAIYR010000096.1, read on the forward strand.
ACATTGATGATCTCCTCGTCTGGTTGAGTAGCTATCATAGCTGTCCAAATTTTTGGGACTACTTCTTCCTGCCTCTTTGTAGTAGCGTCATCGGAATGCTTTAAAGTGCAAATCTGAAAAACATTCGGGTTGTCCCAGCCTTCGCGCAAAGCGGAGTGGGAAAATATAAACCGCGTTGGCTCCTCAAATGAGAGCAGGATTTCCTTCCGCTTCAGGATGAGGTCGTAAGCTGATATGTCGTCAGACTCATCAGAGCCTCGCTTGAGCGGGCTGTTCATTCCTCCGACCATTTTTGACAATGTCAAACAGGAAGACACCATTGCCAGAGAAGAAATCTTTGGCCCTGTTACAGTGCTTTTGCCTGTTGATTCGGATGAAGAGGCTTTAACGCTAGCCAATGACTCCGTTTATGGACTTCAAGCGACTCTGTTTACCAATGATGTAAGCAAGGCACACAGCTACGCAAACGCTTTGCAGGCAGGCACTGTTTCTGTCAATCATTTCAGCGAGGGGGACAACACCACACCCTTTGGCGGATACAAGTTATCTGGCTTTGGAGGGAAGGACAATGGGCGTGAGTCTCATGAACAATACCTGCAAACAAAAACCATATTCTTACACTTTTGAGCAGAGGAGGACCCACTGATAACCCGTTTAATTGACAATTTTTGATTTATCAATACAAACTGGTAAGCCTCTGTTTCTGAAATCCAAGACTTCAGAAGTAGAGGCTTACATTTTATAAACGTATCCTGGCTGCCGAGATACCTGGGATGGAGAGTTTCGATTTCACCGCAATTGATGTTTCCATTCTTCATGAATCTGAACTCGCCCCAGAAGTTCTTTCTTGCTGGCGGCAAAGGAAAGCATCCCCACGCTGTTAAAACCTCGGCGCACTAGCGCGGCAAGGCAATCTACCAAGTGACGATCAAGTGTCTCTTGCTGCGCGAACGGATTAATATCTTTGACCAAACATGCTACTAAGCCAAAGGCAAACGAGACACCTCGTTGAACTATGGTACCCGCAAGCTCTCTTGCTCGGGGGCACACTTTTTTGGCGTGAGCTTCATCGTCCGGTGAGCCTCCGAAAATTTCTTCAATCACACGCAGGGGCTTTCCGTCCACCCACGCGATTAGTGCTTCCAAAAGTAAATCAAGATCATCCTTTTCTAGCTCGTCGTCTCGTGCCTTACCGCATGCTGCTAGTATGCTACCCATTATATCTGCAAAGAGTTCATTCCGAGAGTTTTTATCCTCCTGCAACCAGTTAATCATCCATCTTAACCAATCACATACCGTTGTTGGCAACTCGCCGATATCTAGTGTAATTTTTGTCTTAAGGTTGATTAGTAAATTTGCTGGCAAACCACTTTGTGAAGAAAGAATTGTAATATTTTGATCAGCCCCCTCTATCTCACTGACTGCAATAGCCTGCTTCAATGCCTCAACCTTTGCGTCAAACACCTCTGCCTCTTCCTGCTGCTTGGCCATGAAGGCCCCGAATGATTTCCGCAAATCAAAAAGGAGCAGCGAGTTGTCGGCTTCGTCCTCCTTCCTCAACGCTGCCATGCGATTAATCATATAGCTGACATCAGGATCGCTGGTCTGACCTTGCATCACTCGATCAAGTACAATTTCTAGAGGATCAGTGACTTCCACACAATGATCATCTTCGGGAAAAATTGCCTGGAGCTTCCGAATAACTTGTTTGCCTAGCGGCTTGTCATCTTGAAAAGAAATGATGGGTTCAGGGATAAGAAGCACTAGCCCATTTGCAAGATGTCCTGCCCGCCCTGCTCGAGCTGCGGCGTTTAGTATCTCATGAGTTTTTAAATCTTCGCGACCACCCTTTATTGTATTGGCACGCCTATCTCCAGCCAAAATTGCAAGCTGCGCAGGCAGGTTTAAGCCTTGGGCCAACGTTGGAGTAGCAACAATAACATGGGCACCGGAAGGCCGCCTAAACATCCTTTCCGCGATGTCTCGCTCAAGCCTAAGCATGGCAGAATTATGGGGAACTGCTGCCGTTGCTCCCGGAAGTATAGAGTGCTCTATTCCTCCTAACTCGACTTTGAGAGCATCCCACCGAGCTTGTTCGATTGGAGTTATCCGAATTTGACTTGTCAGCATAGTGGAGATTTCATTTGCCACCAACACAGCGTCCCGCTTGGTGTTCACAAAAACAATAGTTTTTAAGCCACGCGTGGCGGCGGCGACTGCGATCTCAATGGCGACATGGTTGACATTTGGCGTAATTTTGAGCTGGCCGAATTTAAGATGTCCTGCAAGGGTGACAGGGCGTTCGAGAAGTTGGGTCGTTATGCAATGATCACTAGGTTTATCTTGGGCCAACCAATTATGTTGAAGCCCCCAAATAGTGTAAGGTATTGCGGTTAGCTCACCTACTGCAGATTTGCGCAACTCCTTAGCTAGTTTATTTTTTTTCTTATCCTCTGCTTCCTGTACGGCAAGCGCGCGCGTACTAGCCTCATTAAGGTGCTCATGATTATAGATGATTACGCCTCGTGCTTGGCGGCTTGGCTTCCAAAGTAAGTCGATTGAAATTGTTGTCCTGCCAGTAAGTTCTTGAAGCCAACTCGCCAACACGTCTCCATTTTTGAGCATGGCAGATAGGAACAATAAATCTGCGTCAGGTGAAATATTACAAAAGGCAAGCACACAAAGCATTGCATCAAATGCACGACGGATTTTACCTGCCTCTGGACTAAGAAGATGACACTCGTCGAATACTAGCAACCCTACGTCGCTGAAGGCGTTAGGGGCAAAAGAAAGCATGGCTAGGCATCGTTCCGGGGTCATCACTTCGACACCCTTGAAACCTGCGCCTTCAAGCATTAATAGGTCAAAATCACTGGAAACGGTAGCGCTGAGCAAATCTTCCGGGAACATTTCCTGAAGGTCCTCAGTCAACTGCTCAACGAGAGCATGGGTTGGGGCAAGGAAAACTACCTTTTTACCTCGTGCGAGGACACCAGCGATTTTGAACGAAGACAGCGTAGTTTTTCCCGCCCCTGTAGGGAGCACCACAACAGAAGAAACCGCAGTCTGATGAACCCCCTGCTCAAGCGCTTTACGATGATTTAACCAAAGATATGGAAATTTTTCGGCACGGAAGCGCAACCACTGTTCCCATAATTGTGCATCGGCTCCTGAGGGCACTGGCGTATTTAGGATACTAGCCTGTGCGATTGATTTTGTGGCAGCAAGTAAAAGAGACGCAAGATGGTATGGACCAGCATACGAGACGATTAGCCCCTCAATAATACCAACGGTTGCCCTGTTAGTATCAGACGATGCGAGTGAAATTACGCGCTTAAAGGCGTCTTCCGGTGAATTAAACCTAGTACCAGTTGGCTCAGGGCTGTCAGTACGCAGAATCTGTGCTGCTAGCAATTCTATTCCCGCACAAAGAGCCTCAAGCAATGCTGCAAGTGCTCGATCTTCGTGATTGAGATATGTGCCATCTCGGCGCCACCTCGCTGCTCTTTTTAGAATTGAAGTGAGCTGACCTTTTGCAATATCAACAATGTGCTCAGAAATAATTCTTGATTCATAACTCTGCCCAGCATGGAGCATTGTTACATTGGAAGCAGCCTCATTAGCATCAGCATATTGTCCAGACGCCATAAATAAAATTACAGCGGCCAAGCTTGGATCAAGACGGTCACGGTTGATATTGGGAGGTAGCTCTTCAGTTGGTTTTTTTTCCGACTGCCTTTTAGCAAGAATTTGTTGGGCGGTTCCTGCAACAAACGCAGCTGCTGTACGAGAGGGTCCTTCGGGATGCAGTGAAACAACAAGTTCATAAGTGTCCGCAATACGTTCGAGGCTCCAAAGGGGGGTTCTTTGCCCCTCATCTTCTCCATTACCCTTGAGGCGTATTGACGCTAGCTCTGCATAGTGGGCAGTCAGAATGGCGGGCAAGTTGTTAGGATCAAGTCCCGGCAGCTCCGGGGCGGACCGCAAGAGACCAGCGGTAATTGCATCAAACATCGGCTTCTCCATCACAGAGAGATTCAATCAATGTTGTCCGGTTAAGCACCCATAGCTAACAGGCTATAACTATAGGTGTTTATAGTTTTTCGTCTTCGCGGATTCAGAAGTTCTTCCAGAGAATCCTTGCCGAACAGATTCAAGCAAATGAGCT
>NZ_JBAIYR010000097.1:0-6959 GCF_036763145.1 Desulfovibrio sp. 1188_IL3213
CCAAGGCTCCGGCCAAGGCCATTGACGACCCGGCCATCGCCGCCCAACTGCAAACGGCTCCGGCCGGCCTCAAGGCCGCCATCGCCGAGCAGATCAAGGTCGCTCCCGAAACCTATAACGCCAATGCCGAACCTGGGTATCTCGGCATTCCCGGCGGCCCCAAAATCAATATGATTCTGGCTTTTGGCTGGGCCTTGTGGTTGGGCTGGATTTTCTCCACCGTGGGCGCTTTTGGCGGCGTTATGGCTGGTGTGGGCCACATGACCGTGCATGGCCTTGGCAACTACGCAAAATCTTTCGGCAAAACACCTCTCAACAAGTCCGTCACCGACTCGGTGCGCGCTTCCAACCAGATACTCGCCGGGCTTTCAGCCGTCATCAGTACCTTCAGCTACTATCGCCTGAAGCGTCTGGTGCTGCCCTTGGGCTTTGCTCTGGGCCTCGGCTCCATCGGGGGCGCGTACCTGTCCACCTCTCTCACAGCGGGCAAGCTGAACTTTTCGTCCTATCAGGGGTACTTTGGCCTTTTCGTTCTGCTGCTGGGTCTTTACCTCATTTGGGAAACGTCCCCTGCGGGGCAGCGCTCCAAGGCCAAGGCCAAGGAAGCTTCCAAGGCTTTTGAGACCGCTGCCAAGGGCAAGGGCGACGGCGTCCCGGCCCCCACAGGCGTCAAGCTTGTTTCTTTCAGTATAACCCGCTGCGTATTCACGTTCTGCGGCGTGGAATTTTCCTTTAACCCGCTGCTGCCCTTTCTCGGTGGTGTTGTCATCGCCAGTATCGCGGCCTTCCTTGGCGTGGGCGGCGGCTTTTTGCTGGTTCCCTTCATTACCAGCGTAACCTCCCTGCCGATGTATCTGGCTGCCGGTACTTCGGCCCTGGCCGTTCTCGTAAGCATGATCACGGGCATCACCACTCTTATGCTGCACGGCGTAATGGTGGACTGGAACCTGGTGAGCATTGAGCTTGTCGGCGTAGCCGTGGGGTCTATCATTGGACCCTTTACGTCGCGGTTTTTCTCTGAAATCTGGCTCAAGCGCCTCTTTATCGTGCTGGCCCTGTATGTGGGTACAGACTATGTGTTGCGCGGTTTCTTCCAGATCAGGATGTTCGGCTAGAACCGTTCATGCTTGAAATGCGCGGCAAGGATTTGTTTTAAATCCTTGCCGCAAAGCTGACGCCGGCGTGCCTGGCCTGCCGGAGCGGCTGGTTCAAGCTTGGCATCATGTTTCAGTTTGGATGCGGCCCGGGCGTGGATCCGGCTTTGCGACTCCGGTGATTTTGACGGTCTGTCTGGCGGGAAATTGCGTGTTCAGCACCGGTTTCCGTGCGTTGCGGCCGCCTGCAAAATAATGGCGCGGGGAGAATTGTCTCCACCGCGCCATTGCGTTATACTTCAGCAGTTCTTTTCATACACCCAAGCCCGGAAGGCGCCACAAGCTTCCTCTACAGCCATGGAAACATTTCTGATCTGGATTGACCCTGTTTTTGTGCTGCCTTTCCGTGTGATACCGCATCCGGAAACAGGCTATATTTTCGGCATGGGTTGTCTGGCGCTTATGGCCGTCATCATTGGTCTTGTCACGCTGAGCTTTGCCAACAGGCTGCATGCCCGGCGGCTGAAGAAGTATCAGGATCAGATGCAGCACTACCACAAACTGGGTGAACAAGCCCTGACGGGGGGCGACAAACAGGCATTCAAGGCCGTAAACCGTCAGGGGCATGAAGCCTTTGGTTACCATTTTTCTCTGAGTGGGGCGCTTTTTGTGGCCTCATTGTGGCCTATCCCCATCATGTTTGCCTGGATAAGATTGCGCTTCGGGCTGTTAAGCCCGGTGCTGCCGTTTGAGTTGCCCCTTTTCGGCAACCAGCCGGGCATGATTTTCTGGTTTTTGCTCTGGTATATTCCCTTGCGCATGTATTTTTCACGTGTGTGGCGCAAACTCCAGCTACGTAAGCGTGAGCCGCTTTCGGATCAAAAAATCATGTATCCCTGAAGCGTATGCCTTTGTGTGTCTTGCGAAATCGGGAAATGTTTTTTGAGCGGCGGGACCGGAAAAGAAGTAATCGTTTGAGCATGTATTGACAGTGAATTTCAATTTCATATAATACGTTTTCCGAGATAACGGCTTTTCCCGTACCGCAAGGAGAATTTATGGTCACACGATTTGGCACTTCGCCGGAAATGATCATTCAAAGCGTTGAGGAAAATGACTCCACGTTTCTGCTGGCTATTGACAGCGCAGGCTTGTACATGACGACCCCCAATTATGTGGGCAAAAGTATGGCAGACCGCAACCGCTATAGCAGCGCCGCCCGGCAGGACGTTGCCGCCCGGCTTGCTGCACTGGGCCTGAATGCTGAAGAGCTTTGGAAGAACAATCAGCACCTGATTCAGAGCGAGACCGTTTCCGCCAAGAAGGTGAACCCTCTCAAGGCTTCCAAGCGCGGCTCCAAAGGGTAGGGCTGCTGCCGTGTAACATGCTGGCATTGCTTTCGATTGAGATGCCTGTGTGGCGGGCGGCAAAGGGGCTGGCAGGGGCTGGTCCCCTTTTAGACAGTGTCGTCACGAGCGCCTTTCCCGGTATCTCTGCGTCGAACTTCGCCTTTTATTCCGGTCGAGTACCATAAGAGTACACTCTCTGCATAAAAGGCTCGTTCTCCTTGATATACCAAGAAAATTCATCTCGTGACGACACTGTCTAGGTTAGCCTCTGCATTCCTTCCGTATTACCTCAGGGGCGGCCAAATATCTTATGGTTGTTCACCTTTTCCCTCACTCGGTTTGCTGTCGTCTGGTAACTCCAGCTTTACCGATTTGGGGAGGGTGGGTAGCCTATTGGAACTTTACACTTAGAGCGTTTTAACCTTGAAAAAGTGAAATTGCTCTAGACGCCGCGCAATGCCGTCAGCGAGACTGCACGATAAATAGGGCAGTAACAGCAAAAATATGGTGGAAAATTGCTGTGCAGTAACCGTTTCAGGCTTGGATCAAGAATAATCTCAAGCGTTAACTGCTCTACATCGAGAGCAGTTAACGCTTGAGATGTTTTGTCTTCAGGGGGCAAGCGCCCGACATCAAGGCATAAACGCCGCTTCTTTGCACAGCAAAAGATGGAGCGGCATATTGCCTGCTTTGCGCATGCCCAGGCGCAAAGCAGGCAATATTTTATGGTTGCACTTTTTTTTCTGTCGCCTTTTCGTATTCTATGGGGCGGCCCTGGCTGTCGCAAAGGTTTATCAGCAGGGTTTTTCCGTCATCCGCAACTTTGAAGAGGCCAAAGCGGGCCTGTTCATAGCGTTTTGCACTGCCTTCTTCAAAATAAAATGCCGAGGCCGCAGTGAGGACGCTGTGTCTGCGTAGTTTATAGGACAGCAGAAATTCGCCATCCTGCAAGGGGCCGCCGTTATACAGGCGCACAAATTCCGCAGCCCCGGCAACGGGAGCATTGCTTATCCGCAGCACAGCCTGTCCCTGATCGGGGATGACGCGGTTAGACGCTTTGCGTTCTTTTTGGGGATCCATCAGGGCCGAATAGATCTTTCCGTTAACCACATAGCTGAGGCTCATGTAGTCGCCCATAAGCAGGGCGCGCGGGTCTACGGGGGCCAGAGGCAGGAGCACGGTTTTGCCGTCTGCGATGACGTGTTCCATCTTTTGCACGGAGAATATGTACCCCGAGAAAAACAGCAATAATATCGCAATGATATATATATTACGCATGGGCGGCCTCCTTTCCCGTAATTTTTGCGGACCACATGCGTAAAATAAGAGCCAGCAACAGCAGGGCAGTGCCGCTTATCGTCAGATACAGAGATTTTTCGGCAAAAGAAACATTAAGCGTGTAGTAGTAAAAGGTCATGTAGATCAGCAGGTATGCCAGCACAAATCCCTGCATGACCATATTGCCCATCTGCCGCGCCAGCGCCAGACCCAGAAGGGCCAGGACCGCGCCCGGCAGATATAATGACAGTACCAAAGAGGCGGCCGCACCCAACAGCGCGGCGATGCGTGCGCGGTTGTGCCGTCCACGGCCTAAAAATACGGCAAGGTAGCTCAAGCCCAGGGCTGCTCCTATGCTCATGCCCTGACTGCCGCTTATAATCAGGATACCTAGTGTAAACAGATACCATGTGACGAGAGAATATATCTGGCAGACCAACATGCCCGCATACGCGCCGAAAAAAATGGCGTCGGCGTTGTGAGCCTCGGTTCTGCCGCGCCACGATTTTTCATGCAGGCAAAAATGCGCAAGCCCCAGGCTGATGGCGGCCCACCATACCAGGGGCAGATACATAAGAATTCCGCTTGAAACTACTGCCTGTCTGTCCGGTTCGTTGGAAAACAGAAAGTCCAGGCCAAGAGCTACCGTCGTAACGACGCCCCCAGCCGCAAGAAAAGTGTAGGGCGGATTTCGCATGATCCAACCGACAATAATCAACAGCAAGGCCAGCAAAAAATAGCTAAACCCGGTGTTTTCGACTGTGAGAAACAGGCTTATGGAAATGCCCACTGTGCCTGTAATGGCAAGGGCAAAGCCGAAATGGCGTGAGAATATGGTGTTTTTTGCCAGCAGGACTCGGCCCAGAAACAGGATGGGGATGGACGCTACAAAGATGGCCGCTTCTTCATTGGTGATGATTTGCAGGGTTACAAAAATGGAAAAAGCAAGAAAACCAGTGAAAAGGATGGCCGCCAGCCAACCCCCAAAAGCCGGCAACATCCTGACATACCAGGGTGAGCGGGGGGTATTCACAGTCGGCAAAGGCGTTTCCCGAGCTATCACGCCCTGGCTTTGCAGGTGTTCCCACAGGCTTTGCCAAGAAATCCCCGGCGCATCATGAATAAAAAAGGAATAACTGTGCGGCGGCGTGGTCTCTGTGTTATTTTTTTCCGCGGCCATACTTTTTTGCAGATGCAACAGCAGCTTTGCCAGGCCCGCAGTGATACCCGTCACCATCAGCCCCCACAACAGCAGGGCCGCGCCGGTTCCGGCTTTGAAAAACAGTTCCGCTTCAGCCAGAAATGCCAGGACAACCGTTGTCGCCGCACCAAGCAGCACGGCCAGCATAAAGAGGTCTGGCTCTTTTTGGCGATACCACCACCACGAAATGCCGCCAGTTGCCAGGGCAAAAAACGGCACAAGACCATGTGGCAGCCAGAGGAAGCCTTCGTTTGTCAGGGAATAATCAGAAAAAATGTACACCAGCAGATATGCAGTGCAGCGAGCGATCAGATCAAAGAAAAGCAGCCTGGGCATCCAGCGCGAACACAGCCATGATTCCTGGGCGCGCTGTGCGGCCCGCCGTGCGGCCCATTCCCATATGATGATGGCGCTGGCAATGACCAAAAGCCATTCGGGAAGGATAAAAAAAGCGCCGAGGGCATCAAACGGCGAGGAAAAACTGCGGCCAAACCAGAGGGCTGCGAAAATACTGCCCACGATCCACGCGGTAAACCACAGGCCGACCTGTCTGCCAGCCAGCGCCAGCAGACAGAGCAGGACCGTCCAGACCCTGAAAAGCTCCCACAATTCCGCGCCGGTTTGATAGGTTTGGCCGAATACGGCCATCATGGGGCCCATGCAGATGCCGCAGGCCAGCAGCAATATCTGTCCAAGCCGTGTGTCAGGTCCGAGAACGACCGCTCCCACGCCACTTGCCGCCACCAGAGAACCCACAAGCGCCATGCGGCCAAAAGGCGAAATGGTTCCCCAGTTCCAGGCAATGAAGCAGATAACGCCCGCCAGAAAAAAGAGCGCCCCACCCATCAGAAAAATGTGCCGCCAGTAGGTCAGCCAGGCTTTGCCGTCCGGTGTGAAGCCACAAAATTCCAGGGATTGTTGCCAGGCTTCCGGGGAGAGCGCTCCTGCATCGCACAGGGCGGTCAGGCTTCCTCGTGTCAGGGAAGGCAGAAGGTTTTCGGTTGCGCCGTCTGCGCCGTCTGCGCCATCTGCGCCATCTTGGACAGCGCTGGTGGCTGTGATCTGGCATCCGGCATTGGATATGTCATTGTTCATAATAGATTCTCATGGTTGCGTTGCCGCCGCAATGGAGTTTTGGCGACCGGGGACTCTGATGAAAAGACGGGGCAAACAGATTTTCCCGTAGTGGAATGGGTGTTTTTAGAGCATTTTAACTTTGAAAAAGTGTAAATGCTCTAACGCTGCACGAAAGTGCAGCGCGCCACAATGTGGCGTGGATTCAGCCGAAAATCGCATTTTTCGGCTGAATGAAAGCTTTGAAATGTGAAGCATTTCAACGTTAATCTGCTCTAGAGCAAGCTGTCTTGTATCTGCAGAATGCTGCCGCGAGAGCCGCGAGTGTTAAGACCGTGGGGATTTCGTCCGTTTTTGTGCGGCGTAAAGAATGCGCTCTTCGTTGCGCAGGTTCACCTTTTGCCAAACGAGGCAGGTTTTCGTATTGGCAGGTCCTGGGTATTTCAGGAGTGAAATACCCACAAGGGAATGGGGTTGCAAACCCTTGCTTGAAACAGGCGCAGACAAAGCGCGCCTACGCCTGTTTCAAACATTGATGGCGTCAGATGAAAAGATTTTTCAGTCTGTGGGGCTGGCAGCGCAGATACTGCCGGGGCGTGTCGGCAATGGAGACGCCCAGAGCCGCCGCGGCATGCCAGGGCCAGCGCGGGTCATACAGCATGCCCCGGCCTATGGCCACCATATCGGCCTGACCGCTGACAATAATGCCCGATGCCAGTTCCGGCTCCGTGATAAGGCCCACGGCTATGACGGGCAGACTGTCGACAGCCTGCTTGATGGTCTGGGCCAGATGCACCTGATAGCCGGGGGCAAGCTCAATTTTCTGTTCGGGCGTCAGGCCCCCGCCGGAAACGTGGATAAAGGCGGCTCCGGCCTTTTCCAGCTGCTGGGCCAGCACAGCGCATTCGTTCACATTCCAGCCGCCCGGGGCAAATTCTGTACTCGACACGCGCATGACCACCG
>NZ_JBAIYR010000098.1:0-6785 GCF_036763145.1 Desulfovibrio sp. 1188_IL3213
CCTTGTGCTCGGGCTGTGGTCGGGCCGCAGCGCAACGGTGGCGCGCCTGCTTTCGTTTACGGTCAATGGCGTAAAGTCCGTTCCCGGCATAAGCTGGTTGCCGCTGGCCCTCATATGGCTGGGCGTGGGATTTATGACCACCGTCAGTCTCATCGCATTGGCGGGCTTTTTTCCCGTGTATTTCAGCGCTGCGGCCGCCGCCGCTTCTGTGCCGCAAGACCTGCTCAATGCCGGGCGCATGCTTGGCTGCTCCCGCGTAACGCTTTTTACCAAGGTCATATTGCCCTGGTCCATGCCGCAAGTGTGCGCGGGCCTGCGCGTGGCTCTGGGCATGAGCTTTGCGTATCTGGTACTGGGCGAACTGACTGGCGTGCCGGATGGCCTGGGCGCGCTTATTATGGATGCCCGCATGAACGGCCGTGTGGATATTCTTTTAAGCGGCATAGTGCTTATTGCCGCCCTGGGCAGTGCCTGTGACGCGCTGCTTGTCAGGATGCTGCGTCGCCTGCCGGGTGCTGCCCGATGAGCGCGTATTTCGCTTGCCGTAACCTGCAAAAAAGCTATGGCGGCCGTGTTGTTCTGCCGGGTATTGATCTGACGTTGCGGCCAGGGTCGGTGACGGCGCTTATTGGCGCCAGCGGGTGCGGAAAAAGCACTCTTTTGCGCGTTGTGGCTGGCTTTGTGTCGCCGGATGCCGGGGAGATGCTTCTTGAAGGCGTTCCCTGCGGCGGGCCGGGGGTGGACAGGGTTATGGTGTTTCAGGACGATGCCCTGTTTCCCTGGCTGGGTGTGGCGGAAAATGTGGCTTTTGGGCTTAAAAATGGGGGCATGCCTCCTGCTCTTCGCCGGGAGCGTGTGCGGGAGATGCTGGCGCTGGTGGGCCTGGAACAGTGGGAACAGGCCCTGCCCTCGACGCTTTCAGGCGGCATGCGGCAGCGTGTGGCACTGGCGCGGGCGCTGGTGCTCCGCCCGAAACTTTTGCTGCTTGATGAGCCGTTTGCTGCCCTGGACGCCATTACACGCTCGCGCATGCAGGGGCTTTTGGCGGAGCTGCAGGCACGAACCGGAGTCACCGTGCTGATGGTCACCCACGATGTGGCAGAGGCCTGCCTTTTGGCGGATACTGTTCATTTGATGGGAACAGGCGCGGGAATTGCGGCAACCTGGGCTGTGGATGCCCCGCGCCCCAGAGATGTGGATGACCCCGCCCTTGTTCCGTTCAGGGCGCGGCTTCGCGCAAAATTGGAAGCCGCCATGTGACCCAAAGAAAAATCCCGTACTGAAACAGTGTTGATGCTGTCATCATATGCATGAATACCGCGTCCGATGGCATCAATCTCCAGATTTCCATTAACCACGTCAACATTGGCGCTGCTGTTGGTGCCGGACGAGATGCCCCAGGTGTCTGTTGTTATGCTTACAGACCCATTGGTGGCGGAAAGGTTGTTGGTGCTGTTATCATATGCGGCAACACCATCCCAATCTGCATTGATGGTGATGTCGCCGTCGGTTGTCGTTACAGAATTGACGCTGCCGCCCTGGGCCTGAAGACCTTGTTTCCCGGCGGTTATATTGACGCTGCCGCCTGTTGCAGCAACGCTGTTGGTGGCGTTATTCTGGGCAACCATGCCCCATCCATCGGCGTCAATACTGACATCGCCGTCTTGCGCCGCGACGGTGTTGGAGCCGCCATCTTTTGCCAAAAACCCCGTATCGCCTGCATCAACCACCACTTCGCCGCCGCTGACGGTATTCTTGCCGCCATCGGCAGCGGATACGCCATCACCTGAGACGTTTTGGACATGAACCGAGCCCTTGCCCATATCAATGACGTTTTCGGCTCCGCTGCCCTGCGCGGTTACGCCGTCCGCCACGACAAGCTTGCCGTCGGAGGAAGTGATATGCGTGATGGAGCCTGGCGTCGTGTTCGCAACCCCGGCGTTAAGGGTGATGGTGTTGTAGTCGTCGGCCATACGGGCCGGGTCGGCAGAGCCGCTGGCATGTATGGAGCTGCCGCCGATGACCGTGTCATCCAGGTTGATATTGTCATTGCCCGTGGACGCGACGATCTGGTAGCTGCCGGTCTGTCCCGAACCCTGATGGTATTCGCCCACAGACTCCGTGCCGAAGCCGGAAACCGCCCCGTATTCGGTATCATACGCCTGGGAGTCGAAAGATGATCCGCCGGTGGCGACCACTTCAACGGTGTACTCAAAAACGTGGCCGTCCTTGACCACCGTAACGGTCACAAGTCCTCTCAGGAAATCATCCGGATCAAGGCTTTGCAGTTTGGTAAGCCCGGCTTCGCTGAATTTGAACACCAACTGGCCGTTGATGAATTCCGGTTCGGAAAGCCATCTGCTGTCCCATTCAGGAGAAAAGGCGCAGGAAACGGAATCCGGCCCCGAGGCGGCGCGGGTGATTGCCGCGCCGGACGAAAGGTTCAGCAGGTTGCCGCTGGCGTCCCTGAAAAAGACAGGGGTGCTTACAAAATGGTCTTCGCTGTCGCCGGCGCTGTACAGCACTGCACGCACATCGCCGGCAGGGCCGACGGGCGGGCGCTCGCTGGCGGCGGCTCCGGAAGATTCGCCCCCAACTCTCAAAAGAGCGGTCTGAATACTGTCGCCCCCGGCCACTGAACCGGCCACTCCCATATCAAGGCCGTCCAGGTGGTCAAGGCCGCCCATCAGGTCGGAAGTTCCGTGCTCATTATAACGAGAGCCGCGCTCGACAGTGGCCGGACCCGCCGCAGGGACGAGGTCCGGGCCAAGAGCGCTGAAAAATTCCGTGCCGGAAACCAGTTTGCCGGCGATTTCAAAATCAGGAATGTTTTCGGCGTGATAGTTGCTGTAAAAGTCATCTATACGGATGGCTGAGCCATCTTCAAAAGTAAATATCAGTGAGCTGTCATCGCGTGACAGAGTGACGCCGTCGGTTGAAAAATCAAGCGCGATCTTTGCGTTTTGGTCTGTTGCACGAACTGTTACTGCCTGCCCCTGAGCAGGACGGGAAAGGGTGATAGTAGGCATGGAGCCTCCATGATGTACCGGATACAGTGATATGGCGGCAATGCACGGGCATGCCGAAAGTATAAAAGGGAGAGTATGTAAGCGTAATGTTTACTTCTCTGAGGGGGCAATGCCCCTCTGCCTCTCTTGCAAGAGTGCAGCATTGGGAAGATAAGGGGTGAATCAGCGCAGGCTATGATCCACGATCTGGGAAGAAGCCATCGCCTTTTTAATAATATCTGTTATTAAAAAGGCGATGGCTATAAGGGTATAACAGTTTCTCTTTTTAGATAGGGTTTTTATGCGGAGTTAGATTGAATAAATCATAAATATGATCCAGTAATTTTTATTAAATCAGAATTGCATAATAATATTTATAATTGTATATTTGTTCGTATTTGAAAGTGAACCCGCTAAAAAACTATAGAATTTTAATCGGATTTACGCGAAGCCGATATTTTTTATGTTCGGCAGGCCCTGTACAAGGGCAGGGCATTCTACGGCAGGCATGTTTCGGCAACTGCGGGGTGTAGCATGAAATCGTTATCTCGAATGTAAATATCTGTGGGCTTAATTATTTTTGGCCGCGCTATTGCACGAAAAAAATTTGAGTCATGGGAAAATATTTCTCTGGGGCAGGGCGTGGTCTGCAAAAGGGTGAGTGGCTCCGCCGGGCTGTTGTGTTTCAATGGGGCGTTTACCATTTCATGAAATGTTCAGACCAGTATTCGCATGCTCTCAGTGGGGCGCACCTTCCAAGCTTGCATATTTTTAAAATTTTGATGCGACTTTTTAAGGTCATCTCAGATCCATTATAAATGCCCGGACCTGCGTTGCCAGACCGGGGCATTTTTTTGGGGCTTTACTCAACCGTCGGAATAGTGTGAAACTGGAGCAAACTACCTTTGCGGATATATATCCTCAAAGGTTGGAGACGCCGCTTCAGCGTGTAACAGCGCAGAGGTTCTGCGTCTGCTCCTCACAGCGAGCGTGTGTTCCCGCGACCGTCAGGCAATTCCAACGGGCAGAGGCAGAAGACAGCTTGCTCGTGCCGCGAGCTTCAGATGTGGCTAGCCATCGGAAACGGCAATTCGAATTCTTGATGGCGCAAAGGCTCACGACGGTCCTCCTTCGCCGCGTGGCTAGGGGCCTATGTCGTAACGCTCCTGTTTTTTCATTGATCAGGCGATGCTGTCTGGCATGTCTGTGTCTGGTTGCCCTGCGGTGCAGGATGGCTGTCGCGCGCCTGTTTCGGGCGTCGTCAGTCAGGGCCATGAGACATTTTCCGGGAGTCCCCTAGTTGTAGAGTGCCAGCCAGGCCAGCGTACCAGGGCGTAGCACCTTCAGAAAGCGTTGCGGCACAGGCTTGAGAATTTGAACACCGATGTTTGCGGCTGTCCGGCGTCAATCCCACGGTTCACAAACGATGGATGGGCGCTGGCGGCCGTGCGCAACCCGAAACAAAAAGGATGATTTTGCTATGAGAAAGCACGTAAAAGCCAATGTCAGTTGGGTTGGTTATATCGATTGGGAATTGCAGCATTTTCACGGAGATGAATATTCCATCATCAATGGTTCCAGCCAGAACGCCTATCTGGTTGAAGAAGAGAAAACCGTACTCATTGATACGGTTTGGGCGCCGCACAGATTTGAGTTTATTGAAAATCTCAAATCAGAAATTGACCTTGCAAAGCTGGATTGCGTGGTGGCCAACCACGGTGAGGTGGACCATTCCGGCGCCCTGACCGAGCTTATGAAAGCACGCCCTGATTTGCCCATTTACTGCACCGCCAATGCGGTTAAAAGCCTTGAGGGGCAGTACGGAAAGCATGGCTGGAATTTCAATGTGGTAAAAACCGGCGATACCATTGATATAGGCAATGGAAAAAAGCTCGTTTTTGTCGAAATGCGGATGCTGCATTGGCCTGACAGTATGGCAACCTACCTCACCGGAGATAACATCCTTTTTTCCAATGATGCCTTTGGACAGCACTTTGCCGTCGAAGGTCTTTTTAATGACAAGGCCGATCAGTGCCTGCTTGAGAAAGAGGCAATGAAATACTATGCGAATATCCTGAATCCCTTTTCTTCCTTTGTGACCAAAAAGCTTGAAGAAATTTCTGGTCTGAACATTCCCATCGACATGATCGCCCCCAGTCATGGCGTCATCTGGCGTGACAATCCCATGCAGATTGTCGAAAAATACGCGCAATGGGCGCGGGAGTATCAGGAAGACCAGCTGACCGTTGTTTACGACACCATGTGGGAAGGCACCACACGGCTTGCTCATGCCATTGCTGAGCAGGCGGGCAGGGTCAGCCCCAATACTGAGGTCAAGGTGTTCAACATCTCCAAGACAGACAAAAATGAAATAATGACCGAAGTGTTTAAATCACGGGCCATTGCCGTGGGCTCCCCAACGGTCAGCAGCACCATTCTGTCCAGCGTTGCCGGGTGGCTGCACTTTTTGGCTTCGCTGAAATTTAAAAATAAAAAAGCCGCTGTGTTCGGCTGCTATGGCTGGAGCGGCGAGGGCAACAAGGTGCTGAGCGAGGAGCTTGCCAAGGCCGGCTTTCAGGTTGTTGACGAAAGCATACGTTCGCAATGGAACCCGGAAAAAGCCGATCTTGATAAGAGCGAAGCCATAGCAAGGGCATTGCTGGCATAGGCCATCAGCGCCAGGGCTTTTTTACTGAAATGGCCCTGGCGCCACAGTAGGTCGTCCTGTGTTGTGGCGCGGAGGTCAAACCGCTATGCAACCGGATATGTGAATAGCCGGGATAACAGTCTTAGGTCAAAGCAAATGGCAAATAATACTTCTGTTCCAACTGAGCGTGTGAGGAATTGGTATTACAGAAATACAGGATTGACCGCAGTGGACCTGTTGCTGATGATGGGAAAATATGTTTGTGGAGAAACTTGTTGGAGATATTTTTCTAGAATATAAAAGACATAAAGAAGAAACTCATAGATGATATGTTCATGCTGAAATGAACTGAGCTAGGCAGTGTAGTCACGAGATTGATGCCCAAAGAAAAATGCATCTGATGTGAGGTAGTCGCGACTAGGAACGATGCGGTATTCTTCGCATATCTGGTCGCGATTCCTCGCCATCGCTTCAAGTGAAGAAAGGCGTTTTCCACCAGATGTCGTGCCTTATAAAGCTCTTTGTGGTAGTGTCCAGAATTTTTCGCACATTTTGTAGCTACCATGTGGTGTCAGGTCTGGCGCTGTCTTGAAGCTGGCGCGTGCTTTGCGAGCGGGACGCTAAGTGGCGATCCCGCGCTGCAATGCCCGTGACGGCATGGGGCTATGCCGATACTTCTTGATTCATATTCATATACCGCTGTGTACCCCATTTTTGACTTGCCATGTAGCGCAGGCGGGCTGCCACCAGCATCAAGGCGGCGTGTCCATCTGGAAAACTGCCCACAACACGGGTTCGGCGACGAATTTCACGGTTCAGGCGTTCAAGCGGGTTGTTGGTTCGGATATGCCGCCAGTGCGCCATAGGAAAATTATAATAAGAAAGCGTCTCATCACAGCCAGATTCCAGTGTTCTGGCTGCTTTTTCAAGATGCTGCGCCCGGAGCTTTTGGGCCACATCTACCATTTTGCGGCGCGCAGCTTCTTTGTCCTCCTGAGCATGAATCGCTTTGAGCATCAGAGCAACCTCTTTGGCCTTACCGCGCGGAACCGCATGCAGCACGTTGCGATAAAAGTGCACAACGCACCGTTGCCACTTGGCATTGGGGTAAAATTCTCCAAGCGCCTCCA
>NZ_JBAIYR010000099.1:0-6764 GCF_036763145.1 Desulfovibrio sp. 1188_IL3213
CGTTGCGCTGGGCGGCCCTTGGGCGCGGGAAAGCAAGGCCGCACCGCGACGCATGACCGGCGTGAAAAAGCGCTTCCGCGGTAGCGGCGGGGCAAAAGAACTGTAGCGCAGTACCGAAAACAAGGTGAAAGACCCGTTCTCACAGGTTTGTACCGGCGGGTACGCTTCCTGTGGAAACGGGTCTTTATTATCAGCTGGTTCGGCCATCTGGAGCCGATTTCAGAACGCTTTCAGCCGGTGAGCGCTCCAGAACAATTTCATTTTGAAGAAGTGTAAATGCTCTGACGCTGCACGATGCAGGGCGCCACAATGTGGCGTGGATTCAGCCGAAAATCGTATTTTTTGAATGAACACTTTGAAATGTGAAGCGTTTCAAAGGTAATCTGCTCTAGAGCAATTTCACTTTGAAATTGCTCTGGCGGCTGCGTGAGCAGACGTTCGCTATGGAGGCGTAAGCGCAGTTTATCTGCGCGGTTAAACGCCGAAGCGAGTGTGCCTTTACCTTTGAGAATGTATATTCTCAAAGGTAATCTGCTCTAGGATTCCGGACGCAACAGGGGGAAGAGGATGACTTCGCGTATGGAGGCGGAGTCTGTCAACAGCATGACCAGCCGGTCAATGCCCACTCCCTGGCCGGCAGCCGGGGGCATGCCGTATTCAAGGGCGCGCAGGTAGTCTTCATCCATGCTGTGCGCCTCATCGTCTCCGGCTTCTTTTTCGCGCACCTGGTCTTCAAAGCGCAGGCGCTGGTCCACTGGGTCGTTAAGTTCTGAAAATGCGTTGGATATCTCGCGGCCGGTAATGAAAAGCTCAAAGCGGTCGGTCAGGCCGGGATCATTGTCGTTACGGCGCGACAGGGGCGAGATTTCCGTGGGGTAATGGTAGATGAAATGCGGCTGCACGAGCTTGCCTTCCACATCCAGATCAAAGAGCTTGGCATGCAGCTTTTGCAGGCTTTCGCTGTCAGCGGCCTTTTCGCCGCGCTGGCGGATGTAGTTTTGCACCCTGGTGTAGTCATTGTAAAATTCCGGCTGGTGGCCGCCAATGAGCGTGAGCGAGTCATAAAAGCTCATGCGCGTCCACTTGCCGGGCGTCAGGTCGACCATTTCGCCCTGGTAGGGAACAACGGTGGTTCCGCAGACGGTTTGCGCCAGATGCGCAAAGAGCTTTTCCGTAAGGTCCATGAGGTCTTCAAACGTGGCGTAGGCCCAGTAGAATTCGCACATGGTGAATTCCGGGTTGTGCCGCGTGTCGATGCCTTCATTGCGGAAGTTGCGGTTCAGCTCAAACACCTTTTCAAACCCGCCCACAAGCAGGCGCTTGAGGTACAGCTCCGGCGCGATGCGCATGTACAGGCCCATGTCCAGAGCGTTGTGATGGGTTTTGAACGGCTTGGCCGTCGCCCCCCCGGCCAGGGGCTGCATCATGGGCGTTTCCACTTCCATAAAGCCGTGGTCTTCCATGAAGCGGCGGAATTCGCGCACGATCTGGCTGCGCTTGAAAAATATTTCGCGGGCGCGCGGCGTGACAATAAGGTCCACATAGCGCTGCCGGTAGCGCGTTTCCATATCCTTGAGCCCGTGATACTTTTCGGGCAGGGGACGCATGGAGCGCGTGATGAGCTTTATGGTGCGGCAGGCGATGGTCAGTTCGCCCGTTTTGGTGCGGAAAAGATGCCCGGACACGCCGACAATGTCGCCGATATCGAGTTTTTTTACCAGGTTGTGCGTGGCGTCATCCAGGTGCTCGCGCGCGGCGTAGCACTGTACGCGGCCCGTCTGGTCCATGATGTGGAAAAAGGCCACCTTGCCGAAAGAGCGAAGCGAAACTATGCGCCCGGCAATGGCAACAACATCTTCCTGTGTTTCAAGGGCGTCGCCCTCCAGGTTGCCGAATTTTTCCAGCACCCAGGAAATGGAGTGTTCCTTGCGGAAATCGTTGGGAAAGAGCGGTACGCCCGCGTCCATAAGGTCGCAGGATTTGACCACGCGGTTTTTTACAACCTCGTTCAACCCTTCACGTGCGGCAAAGCTTTCCAACATGGGCATAAAATAGCCCGCGTATTTAGACTTGGTGCCCAGCTTGACGGCAGGCTTTTTATTCTTCTTTTCCCGATTTTCCACTGAAAAAACTCCTGAGATGCCCGGTCTTAAAGGATTGTAACGGTATGCCATTCGCGAAGAAGCGTCAAGGATGGCGTGTGTATGCTTTTGATGCCGCGCCAATGCCCTGTTTGGCCTTGAAGTTCGCGAGGCTTGCGTATATAGATTTTCTTCCCCTGTGACACCTTCCCGTGGCCCTGCCACGGATCATTTCCGTAAGGACAAGCGTCATGCACAAGTACACCGCCTCTTTTCTGGGGCGCGACTGCCCCGGAGTGGTGGCCGCAGTCAGCCGTATTCTTGAAGAAAACGGCTGCAACATTGAAGAAGTGACCCAGACCATTCTTTCCGGCGAATTTGCCGCCATTTTCGTGGTGGCTGTTCCCGATGCCCTTGATGCCCAGAACCTGCGCCAGCGGCTCAGCGCCAGCCTGGCCGAGGCCAAGGTGGATCTTTCGGTGCTGGTGCGGCCCGCCATTCAGGGACAGTGGGGCCAGAGCCTGCACTGTGAACCCTTTGTGGTCACTGCCGACGGCCCGGACAAGCCCGGCCTTATCGCTGCCATGAGCCGCGTGTTCGCCCGCCATGACGTGAATATCGAAAGCCTCAAGGCCATTCTGGGCGAGGGTGGAACCAATCATGCCCTTTTTGTTTTCGAGGTTATGGTTCCCGATGCCGTTGACCTTGGCCGCCTGCGGCGCGAGCTTTCCTGCGAGGGCCAGAGCCGCGACCTGCGCGTGAGCGTGCAGCACAGGGATATTTTTGAGGCTGTTCACCGGGTCAGCTCTTTTTAGACAGTGTCGTCACGAGCGCCTTTCCCGGTATCTCTGCGTCGAACTTCGCCTTTTATTCCGGTCGAGTACCATAAGAGTACACTCCCTGCATAAAAGGCTCGTTCTCCTTGATATACCAAGGAAATTCATCTCGTGACGACACTGTCTAGGGTAATTTAACCTTTACATTGCTCTGGTAAATTGCTCTGGCGGCTGCGGAGCAGACGCCCGCCGTGAAGGCCATGCGCCGTAAAGAGCGTGCCTTCACTTTGAGAACACATATTATCAGGTTGCTCTGCTCCAGAGCTTTTTTGCCCTGCAACCATACAGGATACCGACATGCTTTCCGAACGCGAAGTCATAAGCACACTTAACATGCTCCGCAACGAGCATCTGGACGTGCGCACCGTCACCCTGGGCGTGAGCCTGTTTGATTGCGTGAGCCACGATCTGGAGCTTTTTACCGCCAACGTGCAGGCCAAAATCCGCCGCTACGCCTCGCAGCTTGTGTCTGTCTGTAATGAGGTGGGTGACAAATACGGCATTCCCGTGGTGAACAAGCGCATCAGCGTCAGCCCCATTGCTGTGGTGGGCGCGCCTTTTGGCCCCGACGGCATGGTGCGCGTGTGCAAAGCGCTGGACGAAGCCGCCAAAGAGGCGGGCGTGGATTTTCTGGGCGGATTTTCCGCCCTGGTTGAAAAGGGTTTTGCCAATGGCGACCGCGCCCTTATTGAGGCGTTGCCCGAAGCCCTGGCACAGACCGACCGCATCTGCTCGTCCATCAACGTGGCTTCGTCGCGCAGCGGCATCAATATGGACGCCGTGGCCCTGATGGGCCGCCAGATTCTCAAGGTAGCCGAAGCCACGGCGGACCGTGGCGGCATCGGCTGCGCCAAACTGGTGGTTTTTGCCAACATTCCGCAGGACGTGCCCTTCATGGCCGGAGCCTACCTTGGTGTGGGCGAGCCTGATGTGGTTATCAACGTGGGGGTTTCCGGTCCCGGTGTGGTGAAAAAAGCCCTGGATCGCGCCCGCGAGGCGGGTCGCAACGAAAAGGGCGCTCCCCTGACCCTGCTGGACATGGCCGAGGTCATCAAGCGCACGGCCTACAAGGTGACCCGCGTGGGCGAAATGATCGGCACCGAAGTGGCTACCCGTCTGGGCATTCCCTTTGGCGTGGCTGACCTTTCCCTGGCCCCCACCCCGGCGGTGGGCGACTCTGTGGGCGAGATTTTCCAGAGCCTGGGCCTTTCAAGTATCGGCGCGCCCGGCACCACAGCCGTGCTGGCCATGCTCAATGACGCCGTGAAAAAAGGCGGCGCTTTTGCCTCCTCTTCGGTGGGCGGTCTTTCGGGGGCCTTTATCCCCGTATCGGAAGACTCAAGCATCGAGGCGGCCGCTACCGCGGGCCTGCTCAGCATTGAAAAACTGGAAGCCATGACCAGCGTGTGCTCGGTGGGGCTGGACATGATCGCCATCCCCGGCGCTACCCCGGCAGCCACCATTTCAGGCATTATCGCTGACGAAATGGCTATCGGCATGATCAACCACAAGACCACGGCCGTGCGCCTCATACCCGTACCCGGCAAGGGCGTGGGTGAAGAAGTGTCGTTTGGCGGCCTGCTCGGCAAGGCGGCCATCATGGCTGTGCCGGGCGGCAATGCCGAAGATTTTATTACCCTTGGCGGGCGCATTCCCGCGCCTATTCACAGCCTGAAGAATTGACGCCGTTCTCGGACGCGCTTTTGCATGAAAAAATCCTGCTTCGGCGGGATTTTTTTATTTATGGCGGTATGCCAGAAAATGCCGTGGCGCGCGCCCTTGGCGTTTGCCTGCCCGACGCAGGCCGGTTTGACCGGCTGGTGAATATTTGTCATAGGTTTACTGTCCGGAACCGCACGCTTCGCAGGTGAGGCGCGTGTCCGGCAAAACATGATCAAGGAGACAGCCATGCTGAAAGCAAAAATCGTGGCAGCGGCCTTTCTTGCTATGTTTGTAGCGGGTTGTAGCTCATCGCCGGAATGCGATTCCAGCGATGGTAAAAAGTATGCCAAAAAAATCATGCAGTCCTATGCGCAGGAGCTGGGCATAAAGGATCCGCATATCAGTTTTGAGAGCTTCAAGACCCTGAGCGGCGATAAAAAGTCCTGCAAATGCGTGGTCACAGCCGTTATGGGCGACAAGGCCGCCGAAGACGCCTCAGGGCTGAAGTATGCCCTTGAATTTGAGCTGCCGGAAACGGAGAATGGCCGTTACTATATTGAAATGATAAACTAGTTTAGTTTGTAGTGAACTTTTGGCACGCGATTTTTGCATCCTGTGCGTGGGGTGGACAAGAATGGTGTTCCTGATGTATCAGGCCAGAGCAGTTGCAAGTGGAATTGCTCTGGCACTTGATGGCGTGGCCTGCCGAAGCGTCAGGAGGGCGCGTCAGGGCATGCTCCAGACCTTGCCCCAGGGTTTGCTGCTGAAGACAGTGCTGCTACCTGTCCGCACCGGCCAATGCCCGGGCGGGCGGCGTAAAATCTCGAACGTATCTTCGCACCGCTGCCGGTTCTGCCTCCCCGACATTTCTTGATGCGTCTTCAGGGTGTCCGCGTTCAGGACGCCCGCGCTTTCAAGGACGCTTTTCGGCCTCCCGATTTTCGTCTTTTCCGGCCAGCGGATTTTACCGCTAGTTGATCCCTCCCCGCTGGCTATCGGCTTCATGCCCTTGTGTTCTTGCCGCAGAAATTTGTCCGGCTTGACTGTCGTCTTTTATGATCCCGACAAAAGGGCGTGTCCGCTGCTTTCCCGTAAGGAAGCGCGGTATGGCTGCTGTCTCAGAGGAAGCAGCCGGAATGTTCTGTCTGCATAACACTCAAAAAGGAAAACATAATGAAATATTATAAAGTAATAGGCGCTTCGCTGTGCGCCGGCATCATGGGTTTTTGTGTCTGGGCTGGCGAGGCTTCGGCCGAAGGCATCTGCCAGCAAAAGATGGCCCATATCCAGCGCCAGATCGACTATGCCAAGCAGCACAACAACCCCATGCAGGCGGCCGGTCTTGAGCGCGCTCTGGAAAATGTGCGTACATGGTGCACCGACGACGGCGAACTGGCCGAAGCGGAAATAGCCGTTATGGAAAAACAGGAAAAGGTGCAGGAGCGTCAGGCGGAACTGGACAAGGACATTGCCCAGGGCAAGCAGGAAAGCAAGATCGCCAAGCGCAAGCAGAAGCTGCAGGAAGCGCAGAGCGAATTACAGGAAGCTGAAAAAGTCCGCGATGCCATGAAGGCCAGCAAGAAGTAGCGGAACCTTTATGACATTTACGCATTGAGAATATCTATTCTCAATGCTTCCAAACGTTCAAAGAAGGATGGCGGTTCGGCACAAGGCCGGAACCGCCATCCTTCTTTGAACGTTTGGCTTCAGCAGTGTTGCGGCAGGCTACTGTACCAGCGGGGCAAGAAAAAACTGCCAGATCAGGGTAAGCAGCAGCAGCGACAGCGAGACCATGAGAAAGCGTCGCACAGCAGCGGGCCCAACGCGGATGGCAAGGCGACTGCCAAGCCAGTTGCCCACGCAGCAGGCGGCAGCCATAGGCAGGGCCAGACTCCACAGCACCACGCCGTTGATCATGAAAACCACCACTCCCGCAAAGTTGGATGCAAGATTAAGCACCTTGGATGTGGCGGATGCCTCCATAAGGCCCATGCGCAAAATCCAGTGAAATGCAAGAATCAGAAAACTGCCTGTTCCGGGACCGAAAAATCCGTCATACGCGCCGATAACAAGGCAGACCAGCGGGGTCATCAGCCACAGGCGGGGGCCGTGCATGTCGGCTTCGCCGTAGGCGCGTGCGCGTTCCTTGCGGGGCATGAGGGTGGCGCACATGCCCAGGGGCAGC
>NZ_JBAIYR010000100.1:0-6568 GCF_036763145.1 Desulfovibrio sp. 1188_IL3213
GATCTCGTTGCTGCCGTCACTGGTGGCGTTCATGCCGTAGCCGTAGCGGGTGCCGGTGCTATCGCCAGCGCTAGAGCCTGATACTGTCACGGTGCCGTCACCGGTGATTTTGATCTCGTTGCTGCCGAAATTATCGGCGGACATGCCGTAGCCGTAGCGGGTGCCGGTGCTATCGCCAGCGCTAGAGCCTGATACTGTCACGGTGCCGTCACCGGTGATTTTGATCTCGTTGCTGCCGTCACTGGTGGCGTTCATGCCGTAGCCGTAGCGGGTGCCGGTGCTATCGCCAGCGCTAGAGCCTGATACTGTCACGGTGCCGCTTTCCGTGGTGATGCTATTGCTGCCAGAATCTATGGCAGACATGCCGTAGCGGGTGCCGGTGCTATCGCCTGATCCAGCTTCGGCCGTCACTGTCACGTCGCCACCCGCCGTTTCGATCTTGTTGCTGCCGGAAGAGGAGGCCAAAATGCCGCCAGTCGAGCCTGACACGACCACATCACTTTTTTCAGTGGTAGTAATGACATTCGTGCCGCCCTTCGCTGCGACACCCGTATCTCCACTGATGGCAACGGTACCGCCAAAGCCTGCTTTAATGGTGTTACTGCCGCTACTTACAGCAACAATACCACTGTTTTCAGTGCCACTGTTTGCGCTGATAATAGTTATATCCCCGCCAGTGATACTATTTTGGGCACCGCTTTGTGACCAGAGGCCAACATCGCCGCCGGTGATTCTGACAACACCGTCAGTGCCAGTATCAACGGAGTTGCGGGAATGGGTGCCAACGGCAGACAGCGCGTAAACCTGAGCTCCATTAATGGTAATATCTCCGGCCTTTACAGTGTTTTCGCTGCCGTATTGGGCCAACAAAGCGGTTCCCAGAGAGCGTACGGATACCTTACCTGAATAACCGGCATCAATTATATTTTTGGAGTTGAAATTTTGTGAGTTTATTCCGTTATTGCCCCCGTAAATATCAACTTCGCCGCCAGTGACAGAGTTTATACCTCCGTTGGCAGCGTATATCCCAGTACTGCCGCCGTGGATCGAAACTTTACCTTGTTCTCCCACTTTGAGAGTGTTTGTGCCGATACCACTTCCAACTTGCCCGCCAGCATTAACAGCTACGCTGTCAGGACTGCCGACGAAAATTGCGCCGGAGGCGATGGTGTTGTTGCCGCATGTGGAGGCCTCCACACCACTGCTGATGGATACTGTTCCATCCGCACCTGTGCGGAGTTCATTGCTGCTGCCCACATAGCGGAGGAGTTCACTACTATAGGCCGAGCGGCTAGACCCTACAGAAACGGCTGTAATTTCTTTGCCGGTTATCGTATTCGTGCCACCTAGATCACTGGACACGTTTCCAGATATCGTGACCTTGCCATCTACACCAGCATCAATTGTATTCTCACTCTTTCCTCCAAAAGCAGATATACCTGTTTTAATTGCAATATTATTGCCAGTAACGCGGTTTTCCCCGCCATTGTAAGCCAGTACTCCCAAAAAATTGCCAGAAGTAATGGATACGGATCCACCAACCCCACCAATGATATTTACACTGTCGGATCCATTGGCATAAACACCATACGCTGATCCAGTGATGGAAATATCACCGCCCTTGACAATATTCTCGCCGCCAGTCTGGGCCAAGAGCCCGGAACCGCCAGCGGAAACCGTCACCGTTCCATCAGCGCCTGCGTCAATGGTATTCTCACTGTCGGCGTCAGTGGCGTATACTCCGTGTCCAGTACCTGCACTTATGATAATATCATTGGCTTGAATGCTGTTGACGCCGCCGCTTTCAGCGTTGAGCCCCGTGCCCCCGCCGTCGAGTGTGAGTTTGCCCCCCACTGCCCCGCTGGCGCCCGCCACTGCCCCAATGGTATTTTTGCCACCGGATGTGGCGCTCACAGCAGCCAAATCAGCGGCATCTGTGCTGGCAATGAAAATATCACCGCCAGCTACGGTAATCGAATTGGCGCCATCGTCCACAGCTATCACGCCTGTCTTCGCACCGGCTACGTGAAGAGACCCATCCGTTATGGTCAGGTTATTGGCACTGCCGTCAGAAGAAGCGCCAATACCTCTCCATCCCGAATTTATGACGACAGAGCCGCCAGTAACGTCAATCTTGTTGGTGGCGTTAACTTGGGCGCTGACGCCTTCCCATCCGCCTTTGATATCCACATTGCCATTTGTCACTGAAACAGTGTTGGTGCTGTCATCAAGGGCATGAATACCGCGTTGAAGGGCGTCAACATTCAGATTTCCGTCAGTCACGTAAACATTGGCGCGGCTGTTCCCGGTCGTCGAGATGCCCCAATCGCTATTTATGCTTACAGACCCATTGGTGGCGGAAAGGTTAGTGGTGCTGTTGTCAACTGTGCCAACCCCATTCCAAAGTGCATTGATGGTGATATCGCCGTCAATTGCCGTTACAGAATTGACGCTGCCGCTCTGGGCTTGAAGGCCTTGCTCATCGGCGGCTATGCTGATGCTGCCGCCGCTGATGGTATTCTTGCCGCCATCGACAGCAAATACGCCATGGGCAGCGGATACGCCATCGCTAGAGGCGCTTTGGACATGAACCGAGCCCTTGCCCATATGGATGACGTTTGCGACGCTGCCGTCCGCGAGCACGCCGTCCAGCACGGTAAGTTTGCCGTCCGCGGAAGTGATATGCGTGGTGGAGCCTGGCGTTGTGTTGGCGACCCCGGCATTAAGGTTGATGGTATTGTAGTCATCGGCCATCTGGGCCGGGTCGGCCGAGCCGCTGGCATGTATGGAGCTGCCGCCGATGACCGTGTCGTTTATGATGATTTCGTCATCGCCCGTGGATGCGACAATCTGATAGCGGCCGGTCTGTCCCGTACCCTGATGGTATTCGCCCACAGATTCCGTGCCGAAGCCGGAAACCGCGCCGTATTTGGCGTCATAGGCCTGGGAGTCGAAAGATGAGCCGCCGCTGGCGACCACTTCGACAATATATTCAAACGTGTGGCCGTCCTTGACCACGGTAACGGTCACAAAGCCTCTCAGGAAATCACCCGGATCAAGGCTTTGCAGCTTGGCAAGCCCGGCCTCGCTGAATCTGAACACCAACTGGCCGTCGCTGAATTCCGGCTCCGCAAGCCAACTGCTGTCCCATTCGGGAGGAAAGGTACAGGAAACCGAATCCGGTCCGGAAGGGGTGCGTGTGATTGCCGCGCCGGACGAGAGGTTCAGCAGGTTGCCGCCGGCGTCCCTGAAAAAGACAGGGGTGCTGACGAAATGATTTTCGCTGTCGCCTGCGCTGTACAGCACCGCGCGCACATCACCGGAAGGAACGCCAAGCGCGGCCCCGCCGCCCGGAGCCGCTCCGGAAGAAGCGCCCCCGACGTTCAGAAGCGCTGTCTGAAGGCTGTCGGAGCCTGCCACGGAACCGGCAACGCTCATGTCAAGGCCGTCCAGATGGTCAAGACCGCCCATCAGGTCGGATGCGCCGTATTCATTGTAGTGGGAACCGCGTTCCACAGAGGCCGGACCCGCCGCGGGGATGAGGTCCGGGCCGAGGGCGCTGAAAAACTCCGTGCCGGAAACGATTTTTCCCGCAACTTCAAATTCAGGAACGTTATCTGCATGATAACTGGTGTAAAAATCATCTATCCGGATGGCGGCTTCGTCTTCAAACGTAAATACCAGTGAATCGCCGTCGCGTGACAGGGTAACGCCGTCGGTTGAGAAATCAAGAGCGATTTTGGCGTTTTTGCTCGTTGCAACAATTGTGACTGCCTGGCCTTGAGCCGGGCGTGAAAGATTCATCGCAGACATGGTATCCTCCGCAGAGTGGGTGGATGCGTTGGCAGGCGGCATACGCGCCAGGCGTATGCCGAAGGGACAGGAAGGAGAGCGGGGCAGACTGGCTGTCTGCTGCTCTGGGCAAAGCCCCTGCCTCTAGAAGAGTGCAGTATTTGGAAGATGCAAGGGTGAATCTATAGGAAGCGGAGATTCACGACTGGACGAATCCATCAATTATTTTATAATATCTGGGTACTCTCATGTCAATAACTATGGAAAGATAACAACTCTGGTTTTCTAACACTGTTTTTATCTGAAATAAGATTAAATAAATAATAAATATGATGCAGAAGTTTTTTTATAAAGGCTAAATTGAATATCAATATTTATAAATATATATAATTTGCATGCATGGCTAAACTAAGTAAAAAAGTTACAGAAAATTATTGGAACCTCCAGTGAGCCAAGCTCTTGCATGATTGCCGGGTACGGTCAGGGCAACTTTCGTTTTGAGCCATGCAGTGAAAGAAATTCTGTATTTTTTGTGCTGGTTCCCGCGTTTTCTGGAGGGGACATACGGCACGGCATTTGTTTTATGTACGTAAATATCTGTGAGCTTGTTTTTTGTGCCGTACTGATGCAGAAAAATTTTGACGTTGAAAAAGATTCCTTCTGAGGGACCAGGGCGGGGTCTGCAAAAAACCTGCATGATCCACGCCCGCAAAGGCGCTGCATACTTTCGGCACACACGCAAGAAGCCGCCACGGCGGGACGCATGAAAAAAACATGCGAATGCGCACAGCATCCGTACAATGAAAGCCGCTTCTTCAGGCAAGAGCCCGTTCATTTTTGGAATATAACATTCTCAAAATGAACGGGCTCTTGCCTTGCGGTGTGGGGGGAGGCGGAATGTCCATTACGGACATGTGGCAGGTGTGTTTTTATGGCTGTTCACTCTTTTCCTTGGCTGACCTGCTGCCGCGCGGCGGCTTGCCGGATCAGGAAAAGAGTGAACAGCCTTTGAAACCGTTTGCCTAGACAGTGTCTAGCAGTTTGTCATTTCCCTTGCGGCATTGTCCGTGGCTTCCTGGCAGGAATCCGCAACGCTGGGGATACTGCTGATTTCGCTTGTGGCGGCGGCAGCGCTCTCAGCAGCCGTCACAGCAGGTCCGGCAGGGGCGCCGGAGGCATCGGGGGCCGCAGGCCCGGCAAGGTGACTCTGGTCAAGAGCCGCGTTCATGTCGGTCAGGCCCATGTCGTGCAGACCGGTTTCTCCGAAAAGGCCGGTGCCGTCCTGTTCTGTGTCCTGCCCGTCGGCGGCCGCGAACAGGCTGTCGAGGCTTTCATCGCCGTAGGTCAGGGTGACGGGGGTGTACAGTTCGGCAAAGTCGCTGCCATCGCCCCCTTCATTGCCGAGGTAGCCGTTGTGCAGGGCATCATCCCCTTCTTCAAACAGATCCGGCAGATCCGGCAGGTCTGTGAGCATGTCTGCGGGCGTGCCTGGGGACATGTCGGCAGGGTCGCTCAGGAAGGCGAAAAGCGGCTGCGCCTGTCCGTCTGCGTCTTCACTGAAGTGCGCCAGGGCCGTGGCGTCATCAAGAGTATCCGCCCCAAGAGCGTCTGCCCCGGGGACCTCCGCATGTGCGGTATTGTCCGGCTGCGCGCTGAAGATGGTCTCCGGGCTGTCGCCTGTCATGTGGTCTGCCATAAGGGCCGGGCCGTCGTGATCGGCCAGGGGCGAGTCCTGCATGTCGTCATGTCCGGCGGCATGCTGCGCGTCCTGCGTATGGTGCTCCGCGCCGGTTTCCGCAGGCATTGCGAAACTGAAGGGGCTGGGGGAGTCCCCCTGGGGGGCAATCTCCGGAGGCCGGAAGTCATAGTCGACGCCTGCACTGTGGAGGGTGTTCAGAAGGGCCTCGAAGCTTGTCTCAGAAGGCAGGTTATTGGGGTCCAGCCCGTAAAATACGACCTCTGAAAGCCCATCAATAAGATTGCCGCTCACTATGCCGGTGAGCCATGCCCCGTAGTGCGCCACAAAGTCTGCTGGGGTATCGGCTTGCAATACCAGGGTGTAGGTTCCGCCGTTGTCGACGGTCACGTTCAGGCTGCCGGACTGTACAGTACCGTTGAGGATAAGTTCGTTGCTGCCGTCGCCCAGGTTGATTTCATTGCCGTTGGCATCGCCCTTGACATCGCCGTTGATGGTCACCTTGTCGTTGCCGGCACCGGTGGTGATGATGTTTTTGCCGCCGTTTTCGGCCTGCATGGCGATGCCCTGACCGTTGTTGGCGGTGGCGGTGAGGGTGATGCTGTCCGTGTCTCCTGCCTGGGAATGGCCAGTGATGCGGTTTACGGAACCGCCGCCGTCGGCCCACATGGCAATGGCTTTTTCAGCGGCACCGGCCGATGCGGTGATGGTCACGGTCAGGGGCGAGCCGATGGCAGACTCAGCAGACTTAATCGTATTTACGCCGCCGCCTGCGGCAGCCATGCCGTAACCGTAGCCGGTGCCGGAGCCGTAGCCGGAGCCGGAGCCGGTCACTGTCACGTTGCCGTCACCGGTGATTTTGATCTCGTTGCTGCCGTCACTGGTGGCGTTCATGCCGTAGCCGGAGCCTTCGAAGCCGGAGCTACTGGTGCCGTTGCCGGTCACGGTCACGTTGCCGTCACCGGTGATTTTGATCTCGTTGCTGCCGTCACTGGTGGCGTTCATGCCGTAGCCGTAGCGGGTGCCGGTGCTATCGCCAGCGCTAGAGCCTGATACTGTCACGGTGCCGTCACCGGTGAT
>NZ_JBAIYR010000101.1:0-6525 GCF_036763145.1 Desulfovibrio sp. 1188_IL3213
TGGCATTCAGCCCGCAAAGGGCGCAGGTCGACGCCCCCCACGGAAAGTGACGCGGCGGGCGACCGGCTTGACACTGACACCCTGCACGGCAGACTGTTCTTGTACCTTCTGGCGATCGCCTGTTTTTTTGCGGCCCACGCCCTGCCCAACTGGTCTTTTTCCGGGCCGCCACAGGGACTGGACTGGAGCCGCATGGTTTCAGCGGTGCTCGGCACTGCCACCCATGACTATTTTACAAATTTCGCCCCTGCCGGAGCCGTGGCCCTGCTGGCGATCTCGCTGGCCCTGCGTGAGCGTGCCGGCACTGCCGCCGCCATGCCGATAAAAAGCATCTTTTCCGCGTCGGATATGGAAAAGGCCGCCCGCTGGTGCGCCCTGTGGGCCATGATCGGCTACATACCCCGTTGCATCGACCGCTGGGGCCTGTTTATCGGGCTTTCTTTCAGCGGTCAGGCGCTGCCGGACTGGCTCATGCCCCAGATTGCGGGTCTTGTGCCTCTGACCTTGGCGGTAACCTGCTGGGCCATCCTGTTTACCCTGCGGTCCCGGGTGCAGTTTCTGTGGCTCAACTGGCTGGCGCTGGCCCTTCTGGTCATCCGCCAGAGCCTGCCGTTCATCACCTTCCTGCTGCGCAGCGCGGCCTGAACCGCGCAAAAAACATGCCGTCTCCGGCTGCACGGATCATAACGCCAAGACAAAGCGAGGCCCGTATGCGTTCCACCCTTTTTTTTCTGCTGCTTCTGATCTGCGCCCTGAACATGGGCGGCGTCCATGCCGCACAGCCTGCTCCTGCCGTGAACGGGGCGGAGGCCAGGGACTTCACCCGCTTCAGCGCAATCCTGCCCGCCGGATGGGACGGAGAAGAACGCACGGGCTTCCATTCCGGCAAGGATGAAGAGTGCATGCTGATTCTGGGCATCAAGGATGAGGCCGGAGAAAACTATCGGGGGCTTGTGAGCATTTTTATGCTGCCCAATGACAAGCAGGCCACCAGCGAAAGCCTTGCCCGTGAGCTGACGCGCTTTCAGGTTGATGCCACCGAACCTTCACAGGAAGGGCATTTCTGGTCATTTACAGGCGAACCGCGCAGCCAGGCGTTCAAGGCTCCGGCCCTGACAAAAGTGCACGCCACGCACGACATGGTGCTTATTGCCATTATTCAGGACCCTGAAAGTCTGGGCGGCCAGACCGTTTTTGAAAACCTGCGGGGCCTCACCCCCCAGACCCGCCAACTGCTTGGCCGGTAGCCGCTTTTCCCACACTTCGCCCCCCGGGAGCAAAGCAGCCTGCCGTCTGATATCAGCGGGAGGCTGCTTTTGCGTGTGACACGCCCGCGCCGTCGGCGCGGACTTGACTCCCACCGTGAAATTACCTAGTAGTCAACACCAACATGCACCTTTAACCAAAGCAAAGGACCGTAATGGACAGCGTACCCGGTAGTACGGAATATCCCAGTAGTCGCTGGGAACACACGATAACCAGGTTGCCCCGGGCAACAGGTCTCGGTCTGTAACGGATCCTTCCCGCTCGCCGTCGCCTGTTCCGGGCATCGGAGGCGAGCCATGAAACTCTCCCTTTTTTCCTGCGTCATGCTGGCCGTATTTTTTTTCGCCAGCAGTTTTGCACTGACGTTGACCGTATCTTCCAGAAATCTGCGGCTTTTTACCGCAGAATCCCTGGCTTCTCGTATTACGTCCGCCAAATCCGCCCAGTGAAATCCGACGGACGCCAATACCCCGAACCGAATCCCCTCACACGCGCGCGCAGCGCATAGCCGCGCTGTCTTTCAGACAGGTGCAAGGAAAGGAGCTTTCCAACAATGGACCATCCTCCTAGTCGGCCCGCAGCGTCTTTTTCAACAAAAACACGCAGCGGGTATGGTGTTTTCAACTTTCTTGCCTCTGCGCCCGCATACAGCGACATAGCCTGATACTATACAGCAGGCATGCGCGCCGTCTGCCGGGTGCAGGAGGAGACATGCCATGTTTTTCACTTTTCCCAATAAAAATCAGCCCCACAATTCCCATAAGGGCCAGTGGGCCGCCCGGTCCACCGAACAGACCGTGGATGCGCTTTTCACAAAACTCGACAGCGAAAAAGACGGACTGACCGAAAACGATGCCCGCGTGCGCCTTGAGGCCGAAGGCCGCAACGAGGTGGCCCGCGAGCGTGTTCCCAATCCTCTGGTGCAGTTCCTTCACGCTTTCAACAATCCGTTTATCTACGTTCTGCTTATCATAAGTGCCGTCAGCTTTTACAGCGACTACTGGCTTCCGCTCCAGAACGGTGAAGAAACCGACGGCACGGGCGCAACCATCATCGTGACCATGGTTCTGATCAGCGGCATCATGCGCTTCTGGCAGGAATTTCGCTCCAACAAGGCCGCCCAGGCCCTGCAAGCCATGGTGCACACCACCGCAACGGTTACCCGCCGCGATGCGCAGAATGAGTCTGTAACCCGCGAAATCCCGTTGGATGAACTGGTGCGGGGCGATGTGGTACGCCTTTCCGCCGGGGATATGGTTCCCGCAGATGTGCGCCTGCTTGACTCCCGCGACCTTTTCGTCAGTCAGGCGGTGCTCACCGGCGAATCCCTGCCCGTGGAAAAATACGACACCCTGTCCGACGTGGCGGAAAAAAGCGCTGACGCCCAGGGATCATCCGGGCAGGCGCTTGATTCGCGCAACATGTGCTTTATGGGAACCAACGTGGTCAGCGGCACGGCCACGGCCCTTGTGGTAGCCACGGGGGCGCGCACCTACTTCGGCTCACTGGCGAAAAACATTGTGGGCAGCCGCTCGCAAACCGCCTTTGACAAGGGGGTCAACAGCGTAAGCCGCCTGCTCATCCGTTTCATGCTCTTTATGGTGCCCGTTGTTTTCCTCATCAACGGCTTTACCAAAGGAGACTGGAGCGACGCCTTCATGTTTGCCCTTGCCATCGCCGTGGGCCTGACTCCCGAAATGCTGCCAATGATTGTCAGCGCCAATCTGGCAAAAGGCGCCGTAGCCATGTCCCGTCGGCAGGTTGTGGTCAAACGGCTGAATTCCATTCAGAACTTCGGTGCAATGGACATCCTGTGCACCGACAAGACCGGCACCCTGACCCAGGACAGGATCATCCTTGAGCGCCACGTCAACCCGCTGGGCTTTATGGACGAATCGGTGCTGGAACTTGCGTGGCTCAACAGCTTTCACCAGAGCGGCATGAAAAACCTCATGGACAGGGCCATTGTCCGCTATGGCGATACTGAGGGAAACAGCCTGCCGCGCCACCTGCGCAAGGTGGACGAACTGCCTTTTGACTTTGTGCGCCGCCGCCTTTCCGTAATCGTGGCAGAGTCCGACACGGAACATCTGCTGGTATGCAAAGGCGCCGTGGAAGAAATGCTTTCCATAGCCTCCAGCGTTTACGTGCAGGGCCAGGTTGTGGAAATGAACGAAAAATGGCGCGAAAGGCTCATGGATCTGGCGCGCTCTTACAACCGCGACGGCTTCCGGGTACTGGCCCTCGGCACAAAGGTTTTCAAGGGCAGCGAAGTTCGTGAGCAGTACACCGCCGCGGCAGAAGGCAACCTTGCCATCCGGGGCTTCCTGACCTTTCTTGATCCGCCCAAGGACAGCGCCGGCCCGGCCATTGCCGCGCTGCGCGAGCATGGGGTGACCGTCAAGGTTCTTACGGGCGACACGCCAGTCATCACGGCCAAAATCTGCCATGACGTGGGTCTTGAGCCGGGAACAGTTCTGACCGGCAATGATGTGGACGCCATGAATGATACCGAACTGCTGGCTGCCTGCGACAGCCATGACGTGTTCGCCAAGCTCACGCCCATGCAGAAATCGCGCATTATCAAAACATTGCAGCAAGGCGGACATACCGTGGGCTTTCTTGGCGACGGCATCAACGATGCGCCCGGCCTGCGTGACGCCGACGTGGGCATTTCTGTGGATACGGCTGCTGACATCGCCAAGGAATCCGCAGACATCATTCTGCTGGAAAAAAGCCTCATGGTTCTTGAGCAGGGGGTTGTCAAAGGCAGGGAAACATTTGGCAACATCATGAAATACCTTAACATGACCGCAAGTTCCAACTTTGGCAACGTGTTTTCGGTATTGGTTGCCAGCGCCTTTATTCCCTTTTTGCCCATGCTGCCCGTGCAGTTGCTGCTTCAGAACCTGATGTACGACTTTTCTCAGCTTTCCCTGCCCTGGGACACGGTAGACAAGGAGTTTTTACAAAAACCGCGCAAGTGGGATGCGCAAAACATCGGCCGTTTCATGGTCTGGCTCGGTCCCACCTCTTCAATCTTTGACATTACCACCTATGCGCTCATGTGGTTCGTCTTTGGCGCAACCAGTGTGGAGATGCAGTCCCTCTTCCAGTCCGGCTGGTTTGTGGAAGGGCTTCTTTCCCAGACCCTGGTGGTGCACATGCTCCGCACCAGAAAAATCCCCTTTGTGCAGAGCACGGCGGCCCTGCCCGTTCTGCTGCTTACAGGGGCCGTCATGGCGCTGGGCATTTACCTGCCATTCTCGCCGCTGGGCGGGCTGGTGGGGCTTGAGCCGCTGCCCTGGAGCTACTTTCCCTGGCTGGTCGCGACGCTGCTTTGCTACTGCTGCGTGGCTCAGGGCATGAAGGTTGTTTACATCCGCAGGTTCGGCCGCTGGTACTAGAGCATTGCAACAACAGGGCAATTTCAAGGTGAAATTGCCCTGTTTGGGCCGCCTGCGCCGTAAGCGGCGCAGGCGGCTTGGCCGGACGAAAAACGCGCAGGAAACCCGTCACGGTTTCCTGCGCGTTTTCATCTGCATGCGAGAAATGTTCTGTCTGGCGGGCCACGTTTGCGCCGCTGCCGGGTTATTCCTGCTCAAGTTCGTGCTTGAGCCATGTTCTGACCGCAGGAGTAGGCGCGCTGATTCCGCGCCACTCGCCGTGCTCCTTACGAAAATCTTCCATCAGATTCTTGGGCAGGGGCAGACTTATAAGGTCATCGGCCCTTTCGGAGTTGCGGCGCACAAGGCGAATCATGGGCGGGCTCTGCCAACTGTCCACCACAAAGTAATGGGCCACGTCATCCTTTGAGCGAACCGGAGGATACTCCGAATGCCAGTCATTGTTACCCCATTCAAGATACATGGTCACGGCATGCTCGGGGGTCAGGTTCCAGTCTATATCGTAAAGTGCGAAGTCCTTTAGTTGCGACATGGTGTCCTCCTCATGGGCTTTCTTTAACAATAATCATTCTTGACAAAGCTGGCAAGGGGTGCGCATGCCAAAAACTTACACTCTTCTCACGTTTTAAAAGTGACCACAGTCACAAAAGATTGTAATCAGCGCGCCTGCCGGCAGTCCAAAAAACCCTACCCAATGCCACAATTCAGATTTCCTTTACAAGAACCCAGAATCAGGATTGTCTACTAATAAAACACATGCTATTCGTTATCGGCAAAACTAACCCAAACGGAATATCGCGGAGGACACCATGACGAAAACCATACGTCAGGTTACATTCGAACTTTTGCGTGAACTGGGCATAACCACTGTTTTTGGCAACCCTGGTTCAACCGAAGAAACGTTCTTGAAAGATTTTCCCAAAGATTTCAGATATATTCAAACACTGCAAGAAGCCTCCGCCGTGGGCGCCGCCGATGGCTACGCCCAGGCCACACGCAAACCGGCGCTGGTGAACGTGCATACTTCCGCCGGTCTGTGCAATGCCATGAGCAATATCCTGACGGCCAGCATGAACAAGACGCCGCTGATCATCACAGCCGGCAACCAGACGCGCGAAATGCTCCTCATGGAGCCATGGCTCACCAACGTTGAGCCTGCCGAGCTGCCCAAGCCCTGGGTCAAATGGAGCTACGAGCCGGTGCGCGCCGAAGATGTGCCCGCTGCCTTCATGCGGGCCTATGCCATGGCCATGCAGCCCCCGGCCGGGCCTGTTTTTCTTTCCATTCCCCTTGATGACTGGGACAAGCCCGCGCTGGGCACACCTGTGGCGCGCAGCCTTGCCAGCCGCATCGGCCCCGATCCGAAACGCCTTGCCGAATTTGCCGACCTGCTTTCCAAAGCCAAAAATCCCGCTCTTATCTACGGTGCGGCCATTGCCAAAGGCGATGGCTGGAAGCAGGCCGTGGCTCTGGCCGAAAAACTCAACGCCAAGGTATGGGCAGCGCCCGCATCGGAGCGTCCGCCCTTTCCCGAAACCCATCCGCTGTATGCGGGCGGCCTGCCCTTTGCCATCGGCCCGCTGGCTAAAAAACTTGAAGGCCACGACGTGGCTATTGTGATCGGCGCCCCCGTATTCCGCTATTATCCGTATGTAGAAGGTCAATATATCCCCGACGGCCTGCGCCTGCTGCATATCTCCGACGATCCCGCTGAAACGGGCCGCGCCCCGGTAGGCGACAGCCTGCTGTGCGATGCCGTGCTGGCCCTGGAGGCGCTGGAAACGCTGGTGCAGGCGCGTCCCGCCTCATGCCAGGTATGCAGGCAACCCCATTGCATGGCCCCTCAGGCGGC
>NZ_JBAIYR010000102.1:0-6468 GCF_036763145.1 Desulfovibrio sp. 1188_IL3213
TTGCTCTGGCGGCTGCGTGAGCAGACGTTCGCTACGGAGGCGTAAGCGCAGTTTATCTGCGCGGTTAAACGCCGAAGTGAGCGTGCCTTAAACTTTGAGAATGTATATTCTCAAAGTTAATCTGCTCCAGACTGTGTCGTCACGAGTGCCTTTCCCGGTATCTCTGCGTCGAACTTCGCCTTTTATTCCGGTCGAGTGC
Organism: Desulfovibrio sp. 1188_IL3213; assembly: GCF_036763145.1. Taxonomy (NCBI): domain Bacteria; kingdom Pseudomonadati; phylum Thermodesulfobacteriota; class Desulfovibrionia; order Desulfovibrionales; family Desulfovibrionaceae; genus Desulfovibrio; species Desulfovibrio sp. 1188_IL3213. Next base: position 200 of record NZ_JBAIYR010000102.1, read on the forward strand.
CATAAGAGTACACTCCCTGCATAAAAGACTCGTTCTCCTTGATATACCAAGGAAATTCACCTCGTGACGACACTGTCTAGTTGTGGCGCGGATTTTTCAAAAAATCCGCGCCACAAGGCTGCGTAATCCGTATCCGGCTTGCCGGGCCTTGCCCTTGGCTTTTCTGGGCGCGCAGCTTGCGGGACGCTCCGTGCGGCGTTATGCCTTTGCACTGCCTTTCCTTGATAATTCCGGATTTTTCCACGCCTGCCGCATTCCGTACCCTTCCTTGACATTTTCTGACGCTCAAGACACTGTGAGTATGCGGAGGCGTGTTGCATGAATTTTACAATTGTCGCCGCGCTCATTGTGTTTTTGGTCTTCATATATGTGGATGCCAGGCGCAGAACAGCGCAACATCTTCAATGCATTGCTGAAGAAAAAAGCAGTGTCGCCACTGCCTCGGGCATGACGGCCAGTGTGGGCGTTTTTTATCCGGATGTGCGCACGGCTGTGGTTATGGGGGCTTCGGAAGATACCGGAGCCTGCTATTACAGGGTGTTGCGCGAAGGAAAAGTCATCAACCGCAGTAAAGTCAATCTTGCCAACATTGTGCGGGTTGATCTGCTGCTCAACAGCTCTCCCCGTGATTTGCCGCTGGAGTCCCAGCAGGCTACCAGCTTTCTCAAGGCCACAGAAGTTGCCAGCAAAGGCATCAGCACATTTCCCTCGGCAGAATTGCAGGCACTGCAAAAAACAGCGCTGCGTCTGGTCTTTCTGGATGGAAACGGCGCGGAAAAGATGTTGGAAATCACCGTATTGCGCATGGGTGATGAACGGCACAGGTTCAGAAGGCTGGAATTGCTCAAAGACGCCATCTGGTGGTATGCCTTTCTGAACAGTGCTGCCCATAATGCCAGGCGGTGGCATGCGGAACACGAATTGGCAGAACATACCGGCAATATTGGGCAGAAGTAGGGCATAAAAACTTTATATAATAAAATCAATATGTTGCAAGAAAATAATACGGTATTGTAACATATTGATTTTACTGTTTATTTTTGCAGTCTTGCTTTGGCCCCTTTGCGGGGCGGCTCGATTGCTTTTTGCAATGAACTGTGTTTTTTACATTGAGGCTTCGCCCGATTTTGTATGCCGGGCGGTTTTTCAGCGTGCTGCGGCGCGCGTCTTATGGAGTAGTTCATGACAAGCAGACAGCTGTTCTCTCTTCCTCTTGCTCTGGCGCTTTGCCTTGTTCTGGTCGCCTGCGACAGTGAAAAAAAAGCCCAGCAGGGTCCCATGCGCCTGCCCGTGGCAGTTTTTGACGTTGTGGCCCGCGATGAACCGTGGCCTGCCGAATATCAGGCACAGGCATCCGGTTCACGGGCTGTTGAAGTGCGCGCCCGGGTTGAGGCCATCATTGAAAAGCGGCTGTATGAAGAAGGCGATTATGTGGAGCAGGGCCAACTGCTTTTCCAGTTGGAACGCGATCACTATGAAGCTCTCATGCAGCAGGCCCAGGCCCAGTTCACCAATGCCGAACGGGAATGGCGGCGGGTGCGCCCGCTGTATGAAAAAAATGCCGTTTCGCAGAAAGAACGCGACAATGCCCTTGCCGCGTATGAAAGCGCCAAGGCGTCTCTGCGCCAGGCCAAGATCAACCTGGACTACTGCCAGGTGACGGCTCCTGTTTCCGGCTACAGCAGCAAGGAAAACTACACCCCCGGCAACCTCGTGGGCAACAATTCCCTGCTTACCTATGTGAACCAGACCGACCCGATGTACATCGACTTTTCCATTGCCGCTCCGGAACGCATGACGCGCCAGAGCCTGGCCGCCGAAGGCCGCCTTGTGCTGCCCGCCGACGGCCATTACAAGGCGCGGCTGCGGCTGCTTGACGGCACCATGTACAAGGGCGAGGGCGAGGTGACCTTTATTGACAGCCAGGTGCAGCCGAGCACCGGCGTCATCAAGGCTCGTGCGGTTTTTGCCAATGCCGACCGCAGCATCATGCCCGGCCAGTATGTCCGGCTGTATATGGATGGCGACATTCTGAAAAATGCCGTGCTTGTTCCGCAAAAGTGCGTTCTGCTGACCCAGAAGGGTTCACTGGTTATGGGCGTGGACAAGGACGACAAGGTATATCCCATCCCTGTGGTAGTTGGTGTGTCCGTTGGCGACAAATATCTTGTGCTTGAGGGTCTCAAGGGCGGTGAACGCATTATCAGCGAAGGCATCATCAAGGCCCGCCCCGGCACACAGGTGAGCATAATGCCCTCCGGGGGCGAACAGCCCCGGGAAGGCGCGGCTAAGAAGTAGGTAAATATGGCTGTCTCCACAAAGCCGAATTTCTTTTTACGCAGACCTATCCTTTCGGCGGTCATATCCATTGTCATCACCCTGGTAGGGGCGCTGGCCATGCGGGCGCTGCCCGTGGCACAGTACCCCGACCTGGTGCCGCCCACGGTCAACGTCAGCGTGGTGTATCCCGGCGCTTCGGCGGAAACCATCGCGTCTACCGTACTGGCCCCCCTGGAAGTCAATATCAACGGCGTGGAAAACATGCTCTACATGACTTCCACTGCGGCTTCCGGTTCCGGTTCGGGCAGCATCAACGTCTATTTTTCGTTGGGTACAGACCCGGATATGGCCCTTGTCAACGTCAACAACAAGGTCAACCTGGCCCAGACGGTGCTGCCCGAAGCGGTGCGCCGGCAGGGCGTGAGCGTGCTCAAGCGCTCTCCGGCCATGCTGCTGGTGTTTTCGTACTTTTCGCCTGACGGCCGCTACGACCAGGTGTTCATCAACAACTGGGCGCAGATCAACGTGGTGGACGCGCTCAAGCGCGTGGACGGCGTGGGCGACGTAACCATATTCGGCAGCATGGACTATGCCATGCGCATCTGGCTGCAGCCCGACAAGCTGGCGAAGTATGGCGTGTCCGTCAACGAAGTTGCCGCCGCCATTCAGGAACAGAACTCACAGTATGCTCCCGGCCGCCTGGGCGAAATGCCTTCGCCCGATTCCACCCAGCTTACCTGGCAGATCGACACCCAGGGCCGCCTTGTCACGCCGGAAGAATTCGGCCAGATCATCGTGCGCAGCGGGCCTGACAGCGCCATGCTGCGCCTCAAGGACGTGGCCCGCGTGGAACTGGGCGGCAAGGACTACAGCGTTACCTCGCGCTATAACGGCATGGTGGCGCGTATGGGCGCCGTCTATCTGCTGCCCGGGGCCAACGCCATTGCCACCGGCGACCGTGTGCTGGACAAGCTGGCCGAAATCGGCCTGACCATGCCCGACGGCCTTGATTATACCATCCTTGTGAACACCAACGACTTCGTGCTTGAGTCCATCCGCGAAGTGGTCTCCACCCTGGTGGAAGCCATGATCCTGGTGTTCATCGTCGTTTATGTGTTCCTGCAAAGCTGGCGTGCCACCATCATTCCCTGCGTGGCCGTGCCGGTCTCCATTATCGGTACGTTTGCCGGGCTGTATGCCTTTGGCTATACCATCAATACGCTTACTCTTTTTGCCATGGTTCTTTCCATCGGCATCGTGGTGGACGACGCCATCGTGGTGCTGGAAAACGTGGAACGCATCATGACCTCGGAGCATCTGCCGCCCAAGGAAGCCACGGCAAAGGCCATGAACGAGGTCACGGCCCCCATTGTGGCCATTGTGCTCGTGCTGTGCGCCGTGTTTATTCCCGTATCCTTCATGGGCGGCCTGGCAGGGCAGATGTACAAGCAGTTCGCCATCACCATCTCGGTGTCGGTGGTTCTGTCGGGCGTGGTGGCGCTGACGCTCACCCCCGCCCTCTGCGCCCTGCTGCTCAAGCCGCATGACCACAACTACAAACCGCCCAAGCCTTTTGTGTGGTTCAACAAGTTCTTTGACGGCGTGACCACGGGCTATGTGCGCATAGTCAACTTCCTCAAGGAGTCCAGCCTGCGGGCCCTGTCGCTGTTTGCCGTCATGATTCTCATTTGCGTGTGGCTGTTCAGGGTTGTCCCCGGCGGTCTCGTGCCCAATGAAGATCAGGGCTACATCCTTGGTATGGCGATTCTGGACGACGGCGCTTCGCAGCACCGCACAACGGCCGTCAACAAGGTTCTTAACGACTTTCTGCTCAGCAATCCCGCTGTGCAGAGCATGGGAACCCTGTCCGGCCTGGACATCACGTCCATTTCGGTCAAGAGCAACTACGGCACCTTCTTCGCCCTGCTCAAGCCTTGGGGCGAACGCAAAAAGCCCGAAATGTCGTCAGACGCCGTGCTCCAGACTGTGGGCGCGGTCACGCTCATGCAGCCCGAAGCCGTGGTTATGGGCTTTGCCCCGCCGCCCATCAGCGGCATGAGCACCACGGGCGGCTTTGAGGGCTACATCCAGATGCGCGGCACCGGCAGCCTTCAGGACCTGGAAAACGAGACCAACCGTCTTGTGCAGGAAATTATGGCTGTGGATGCCGATGGCAAACGCAAGTATCCGGCCATCGGCATGCTGCGTAACCTGTTCTCTACCGGTTCGCCCCAGTTGTACGCCAACCTCGACCGCGACCGCTGCAAGGACATGGGTGTCCAGATCAGCGACGTATTTACGGCCATGGGCGGCACTTTCGGCGGCGCGTATGTGAACGACTTCAACTATATGGGGCGTACCTTCCAGGTTCGTCTGCAGTCTGAAGCCCAGTACAGAACTCTGCCTGAAGACCTGGGCAACGTATACGTACCCAACAACAAAGGCGAAATGATCCCGCTGACCGCGGTCATGACTCTTGAGCGCCGCACCGCCCCCCAGGTGGTGGAACGTTACAACGTCTTCCCTGCGGCGCACATTATGGGCTCTCCCGCTCCGGGCTTTTCATCGGGCCAGGCTCTGGACGAAATGGAAGCCGCAGCCAAGGCCATTCTGCCTACAGACTACAGTCTGGGCTGGGTGGGCTCGGCCCTTCAGGAAAAACTGGCAAGCACTGATACAACGGTGATCTTTGTTCTGGCCCTGGTCATGGTCTTCCTGATTCTGGCGGCGCAGTACGAGTCGTGGTCATTGCCCCTCTCGGTGCTCACGGCCGTGCCTTTCGGGGTGTTCGGCGCATTGCTGGCGACCTGGGCGCGCGGCCTTTCCAACGACGTGTACTTTCAGGTGGCCCTGGTTACACTGGTGGGGCTGGCAGCCAAAAACGCCATCCTTATCGTGGAATTCGCGGTAGAGGCATGGCGTGGAGGCCGCAGCCTTGACGCGGCGGCAACCTTTGCCTCGCGTCTGCGCTTCAGGCCCATTGTCATGACCTCCCTGGCCTTTATTCTTGGCTGCGTGCCTCTTGCCATCAGCACGGGCGCGGGCGCCAACAGCCGCCACGCCCTGGGTACGGCGGTCATTGGCGGCATGCTGGCGGCCACGTGCATAGCCACGCTTTTTGTGCCGTACTTCTTTAAGATCATCATGCAGATCTCACTGAAAATACAGGGCAAAACAGATCCCAACGCCGGTAAGGACTTTACCGGGGACGGACAGGAGGATCTATGAGTTCCATCAGTAATGCCGGTCGCCTGCGTCTGACCGGGGCAGTGTTTGCCCTGTCGGTATTCATGCTTTCGGCCTGCTCCCTTGCGCCACGCTACGAACGGCCTGAAATGGATATGCCCGCCCAGTGGCGCACGGTGGATATGGGCGCGGCCCCACTGAACACAGACTGGTGGAATCGCTTCAATGACCCGGTGCTCACCGCCCTGGTGGACGAAGCGCTGAAGAACAACCAGGACATCGCCGAATCTTTGGCGAAGATTGATTCCGCAGCTTCGCAGGTGGGCATAGCCACCGCCAACCTGCTGCCTTCGGTCAGCGGTTCGGCGTCGTCAATGGCCCAGGGCGCTTCGGAAAAAACGCCCAATACCATACCCTTTGACAAGAGCGGCCTTTCCCGCACCACGTCCACCAACCAGGCCGCGCTCAGCGCTTCGTGGGAGCTGGACCTCTGGGGCAAGAACCGCAACAGCTACACCATGCTCAGTGACGTGCTCATGAGCACAGTCATCGGACATGAGGGTCTGCGCCTTTCTGTCGCGGGCCAGACGGCCCAGAGCTATTTTGCCCTGCTGGCCCTGGACATGCAGCTGGATACTGCCCGTCGCACGCTTAAAACCCGCGAGGATGCCTTCAGCATCTACAGCAGCCGTTACAAGCAGGGCGACATCACCGAGCTTGACTGGCAGCGCGCCCGCGCCGAGGTTGAAATCGCCCGCGCCCAGGTGCATACCAGCACCGTGGCCGTGGACAGGGCCGAAGCC